>NZ_JBDJKU010000004.1:0-116317 GCF_039673015.1 Stenotrophomonas sp. TWI1409 | reverse complement strand
CTCGGGGTGGGCCCGCCGGTGGGCGGCAAACCCTTGGTCGGTTCGGGGGGGTTGGGGGTGGCCGCCCGGCGGCCGCCACTACCAGATGCTCATGCCCTGCCGGTTAGACTTCCGGCATGACGTCTGCCAACGATCCGCGCCGCGCACAGCTGCGGCGCCTGAAAGCCCTCGCGCTGGGCCTGCTGCTGTTGATGCTCGCCGGTTTCGCGGTCAGCCACTGGCAGGGCGAGCGCGGCATCTGGGCCTGGGTCTCGGCCTTCTGCGAAGCAGCGGCCGTCGGCGCACTGGCCGACTGGTTCGCGGTCGTCGCGCTGTTCCGGCGGCCGATGGGCCTGCCGATCCCGCATACGGCAATCATCCCACGCAGCAAGGAACGCATCGGCGACAGCCTGGCGCTGTTCGTGCGCGACCAGTTCCTGGAGCCGGGTGTGCTGCTGGCCAAGCTGCAGGTGTTCGATCCGGCCAGCCGCCTCGGCAGTTGGCTGGCCGATCCGGCGCGCTCACGGATGCTGGCCGACATGGCCCGCGGCTGGGCCTTGCAGGCACTGGACTTCTTCGACGAAACCGCGGTGCGCCGGCAGCTGCACGCCTTCGTGGTGCAGCAACTGCGGCAGTGGAATGCCGCCGCCACCGCCGGTGAGCTGCTGGCCCTGCTGACCGCCGATGGGCGCCACCAGCGCGTGCTGGACGAGGGCCTGCAGCGCTTGGGGCGCTGGCTGGAGCAGCCGGAAGTGAAGGAGCGCGCCTCGCAGCTGATCGTGCGTTACATCCAGCGCGAGTGGCCGACGCTGTCGAGCACGGTGAACTGGGTCAAGCCGATCGACGAGATCGGCGATAGCCTGGCCGAGCGACTGGCGCGGGCGGTGCTGGAAGAACTGCAGCAGGTGCTGGCCGAGCCGCAGCATCCGCTGCGCCAGGACTACGAGAGCTGGCTGCAGAACTACGTGCAGCGCCTGCGCGAGGACCCGGCCCTGGCCGAGCGCATCGAACAGCTCAAACAGGAAATGATCGACCACCCTGCCCTGCAGGAGTACGTGCAGGGGCTGTGGGCGCGCATCCATGCCAGCCTGCGTGCCGACCTGCAGCGTGAGGATTCTGCGCTGGTCGGCCACCTGCATCGCAGCCTCGCGTCACTGGGCAGCAGCCTGCAGGCCGACCCGGCCCTGCGCGACGCGCTGAACCAGCATCTGCTGGAGGGCGCCCAGCGCCTCACCGGCCGCCTGCGCGAAGGCGTGACCGCGCACATCGCGCAGACCGTGAAGAGCTGGGACGAACGGCATCTGGTCGAACAGCTGGAACTGAGCGTGGGCCGCGACCTGCAGTTCATCCGCTTCAACGGCACCCTGGTGGGCGGCCTGATCGGCCTGCTGCTGCACGCCGCGACGGTGGTGTTCAGGTTCTAGGACCCCATCCGGCAGTCGATCCACGCCCTGCGTGGAGACGGAATTCGTCACGCTTGATTAACGAAATGCGAATGCCTATCATTTGCCGATCGGTTGTACGCTTAGCCAAGCGGGGCACGGAAGCACGCACCTACCCGCCCCTTCGCCCGTGTACATCCCCCGACTAACGGGTCGCCCGCACCAAGCGGGTGGCGCACCGTCGATGGGACTCGCTGGGCGACGTGCGCGAAGCGCATGGCTGCTGCGTCTGCGCATTCCATCGCCTGTTTCGTTCTGCATGGAATCGCACCGATGGCAATGCCGCTGAACCACCCTCATCCCACTCTGCTGGCCCTGGCCGTGACCGCACTGATGATCGCCCCGCTGGCCCACGCCGACGGCACTGCCGATCCTTCCGCGCGCACGCTGGATACGGTCCAGGTCACCGCTGACGGCGATATCGTCGACAGCTATACGGTCAAGCGTGCCAGCACGGCCACCAAGCTCGGCCTGTCGCTGCGCCAGACGCCGCAGTCGATGACCGTGGTCACCCGCCAGCGCCTGGATGACATGGGCTTGTTCTCGCTGTCCGATGTGATGGGTCAGGTCACCGGCGTGGCGGTATCGGTTACCGACAGTGAGCGCATCAACTACGTCTCGCGCGGCTACAACATCACCAATTTCCAGGTCGATGGGATGCTCAACACCTTCGGTGGGTACATCAAGACCAACACCGACAGCGTGATCTATGACCGCATCGAAGTGGTGCGCGGCGCAACCGGCCTGACCACCGGTGCCGGCGATCCCTCGGGCACCATCAACTTCGTGCGCAAGCGTCCTACCGACAGCTTCCAGATGAGCGCCAACCTGACCCTCGGGCGTTGGGGCAACCAGCGCCTGGAGGCCGACCTCGGTGGCCCGGTTGCGCTCGACGGCCGCATCCGCGCGCGCGTGGTGGCGGCCAAACAACAGAGTGACTCGTTCCGCGATGTCTACAAACTGGACAAGGACGTGTTCTACGGCATCGTCCAGGCCGACATCACCGACACGACCCTGCTCGAGGCCGGCTACGAATACCAGTCGCCGCGCACCACAGGCGTGACCTGGGGCGTGGTGCCGTACTGGGGGTCCGATGGCCAGCCCGCCAACCTGCCGCGCTCGACCAACCTGTCCGCCCGCTGGAGCAGTTGGCCGATCATCGAAAAGAGCGCATTCGCACGCCTTGAGCAGCAGTTGGGCAACGGCTGGACCGCCAAGGCCGCCTATACCCGCTCCAAGCGCGAAACCGACGGTGCGGTGTGGTACGGGGCCTCCGGCTACCCGAATGCCGATGGCAGCGGCATCAGCGCCTTCGTCGGCAGCTTCGGCGAGAACGGCGACATGCAGGTGTTCGACTTCAACGTTGGCGGTCCGTTCCGGCTGTTCGGCCGGGAACACGAGCTGGTGCTCGGTTTCGGCCAATCCGTGCGCAAGGGTGAAGTGCCTGCCACCGACACTGCTGCCTACCCGGACAGCTACACCCGTGTACCGGATTGGCATCGCTGGAACGGCGACGTCGCGCCGCTGCAGGTCACCCGCCTGGGCTATCTGGCTTCTGAAGACGAACTGCGCCAGCGCGCGGCCTATCTGGCGACGCGCCTGCAGCTGGCCGATCCGTTGACCGCGGTGCTCGGCGCGCGCTACGGCAGCTGGGAAACGCGCACCTGGAACTACACCCATGACGCCGCCGGTCGCCTGACCGATACGCGTCGCGGCGGCTACAAGCCGGACGACTCGCTCACTCCGTATGCCGGCTTCATCTACGACTTCAACCGCTACTTCAGCGGCTACGTCAGCTACACCGACATCTTCCAGCCGCAGAACTACCGTGACCGGGACAACAACTACCTCGAACCGGTGGTCGGTGACATGTGGGAGGCCGGCGTCAAGGCCGAGTTCTTCGACGGTCTGCTGAATGCTTCCGCGGCCGTGTTCAAGGGCCAGAAGGACAACGTTGCCGAGCTCGACGACTCGGTGCCGGAAAACTCGCTGCCGGGTGGGGTCAATGCCTACCGCTCCACCGGCAAGGGCAACAAGGTCAAGGGCTGGGAGATCGAAGCACAAGGCAGCCTTGGTGAGAACTGGAACCTGGCGGCCGGCTTCACCCACACCGTCAGCCGCAATGCGCAGGGCGTGCGCCAGAACACCGTCGTCCCGGTCGATCTGTTCCGCCTCAACGCCAGCTGGCGACCGGGCGGTGCTGAAGGCCGCTTCTGGCTGGGCGGTGGCGCCACCTGGCAGAGCGGAATCTGGAGCCTGAGCAACAAGCCGCGTGCGGATTTCCTGACCAGCGGCAAGCGCGACCGCGTGGCAATCGAACAGGGCGACATCTACCTGCTCAACCTGTCGGCGGGCTATCGCTTCAACGAGAACTTCACCGCGCAGGTAAACGTGAACAACCTGCTGGACAAGAAGTATTACAACCGCGTCGGTTTCTATGACGGCGTGTTCTGGGGCGAACCGCGCAATGTGACGATGACACTGCGCTGGAAGCTCTGACCCTCGATGGATGGCACCGGTTCTGCGACCGGTGCCCGGCCACGGATGGCCAACCCCGGCGCGCTGCGGTGCGCCGGTTCCTTTTCACTGAAACCTGCAGGAACGCCGTGGACCGCTCGCCCGCAACCGCCAGCCCCCGCACCTTCTTCTCCAACCCGCGCTGGGGCGTGCTGTCACGCTCGCTGGCGGCGATCTTCGGCGGCTACACGCTGGCTTCTGTGACCAGCGTATTCTGCGCGGTGGCGCTGCCCGGCGCACGTGGCCAGACCGTGCTGACCGGCATGCTGCTGGCCATTCTGGTGGCCGCCTGCGCGGCGCTGTGGGCGTTCGCCACCCGCAGTGCGCTGCGTGCGTGGGTCGGCATCCTCGCCCCCACCCTGCTGATGGCAGTCATCGCGCGCATGCTGGGGGCCTGGGCATGAAGAACGGATTCCGCCAGTCGATGGCCTGGCTGCACACCTGGACCGGCCTGCTGGTCGGCTGGCTGCTGTTGCTGATTTTCATGGCCGGCACGGCCAGCTACTACCGCGAGGAAATCAGCCGCTGGATGCGCCCGGAACTGCCCTCCAGCAACGTCAGCATCGATGTGGCCGCGCAGCGTGCCGTGGACTACCTGCAGGCCGACGCCGCGCAGGCCGAGAACTGGTTCGTCACCCTGCCACAACCGCGCAACCCCGCCATGCAGATGTTCTGGCGGCTGCCGCCGGAGCTGGCCGACCCCAGCCGTGGCCGTCGAGGGGGCTTCGGCGACGCAACACTGGACCCGAACACCGGGCAGGCACTGGAGGCCCGCGAGACCCGCGGCGGTGATTTCTTCTACCGCCTGCATTTCGACCTGCACTACATCCCGGTGCTGTGGGCGCGCTATCTGGTCGGCTTCTGCGCGATGTTCATGCTGGTGGCAATCATCACCGGCGTCATCACCCACAAGAAAATCTTCAAGGACTTCTTCACCTTCCGCAAGGACAAGGGCCTGCGTTCCTGGCTCGATTTCCACAACGTCAGCGCGGTGATGGCCCTGCCCTACCACGCGATGATCACTTACACCGGCATCGTCACCCTGATGATCATGTACCTGCCGTGGGGCGTGAAGGTGGCTTACCCTCAGGACGAGGACAAGTTCTTCAGCGAAGCATTCGGCGGCATGCCGGAGGTGACCGCGCCGGCCGAAGGCCGCGCCACGCCGCTGCCGATCGCGCAGCTGCTGGACAGCGCGCGAGCGCATTGGCACGGCGTGGAAGTGGCCGGCTTCACCGTGTCCAACCCGGGCGCGGCCAATGCAGTGATCGACATCCGCCAGCGTGACGGCAAGCGCCTGTCCACCGACACCCCGGCCGTGCGCTACGACATGGTCAACGGCACGCTGCTGGAAGAAACACCGCCTTCCGGTGGCGCCACCGCCACCCGCGGCGTGCTGTACGGCCTGCACCTGGCGCGCTTCGCCGACTGGGGCCTGCGTGCACTGTTCTTCCTGTCCGGACTGGTCGGCTGCCTGATGGTGGCCAGCGGCGTGGTGCTGTGGGCGGTGAAGGAACGGCCCAAGCACGCCAAGAGTGGCCGCACAGGCTTCGGCCTGCGCCTGGTCGATGCGTTGAACATCGGTACCGTGGCCGGCCTGCCGATCGCCTTTGCAGCGTACTTCTGGGGCAACCGCCTGCTGCCGCTGGACATCGCCGAGCGCTCCAGCGCCGAGGCCAACGTGTTCTTCTACGCCTGGGGCGCGGCACTGCTGGCCGCCTTCATCTGGCCGAAGCGGATGATGTGGGCCTGGCAGCTGTACCTGGGCGCAGCCGCGTTCGCGCTGGTGCCGGTGGTCAATGCGCTGACCACGCATGCGCATCTGGGCAACACCCTGCGCAACGGGGACTGGGTGCTGGCTGGCTTTGATCTGTCGATGATCGCGTTCGGCGCGATGCTGGCGCTGTGCGGCTGGCGCATGCAGCGCTGGACACCACCGCTGAGCGCGGCCGAGAAGAAGAAGCGTGCAGCGGCGGCGGCGGCGCCCAAGGCCCCGGTGGACGCTGCAGAAACCGCCGAAGCGGAGGCCAGCGCATGATGCTGCTCGCGTTGACCCTGTCGTTCTCTGCGTTCACCGCGCTGTCGCTGGCGATGGAGAAGCACCAGCACGACCTGCACGGCAAGGCTGCAGCCACCCCGGCACGGCGCACGCAGTGGCGGGTGCTGGGTTGGGCCCTGCTGACGATAGCGTTCGCACTGTGCGTGGTCGACCACGGCTGGGCGATGGGCCCGGTGCTGTGGCTGGGCGTGATGACCGTGGGCGGCGTGGTGCTGTCGTTCGGGTTGTACCCGTACCGGCCGAAATGGATCGCGCCGCTGGCGATCGCGCTGCCCGTGGCCGGGCTGCTGGTGGCGTTGCTGTAACCGCCATCCACGCATGGCGTGGATCTACTGAACAGCCCTCCACGCATGGCGTGGATGTACCGGCCAGAGATGGGGAGTGCCGGCCGCTGGCCGGCATCCCATGAACCCTCTGCGGATCTGACACCGTTGCCGGCCAGCGGCCGGCATTACCGGACTTACCCCAACCGCTTCAGTTCCCACGCGCGGTGGATGCGCGCGTTGCGCTCGAAATCCGGGCCGATGGTGCGTGCGGTGATCTCGCGGCACTGGGCAAATTCGGCGATGGCGTTCTCTTCCAGCTTGAAGCGGCGGAAGTTGTTGGAGAAGTACAGCACGCCGCCCGGTGCCAGCCGCGCAACCGCCGCGCGCAGCAGCTTCAACTGCTCGCGCTGCACGTCGAAGTCATCGGCGCGTGCGGAGTTGGAGAACGTCGGCGGATCGCAGAAGATCACGTCGTACTGGCCACGGTCGCCTTCCAACCACGCCATCGCATCGGCCTGCACCAGCAGGTGCTGGTTGCCGCCCTGCCCGTTCAACGCCAGGTTGTCGTAGCACCACTGCAGGTAAGTCGCCGAAAGATCGACGCTGGTGGTGCTGGCCGCACCGGCCACGGCGGCCTGCACGCTGGCCACGCCGGTGTAGCAGAACAGGTTGAGGAAACGCTTGCCACGCGCCTGCTCGGCCATCATCCGGCGCAGCGGGCGGTGGTCGAGGAACAGGCCGGTGTCCAGGTAGTCGAACAGATTCACCTGCAGCAGCGCGTTGTTCTCGCGCACCACGATGAACTCGTCACGCTGCTCGAAACGGCCGTACTTGCTGCCGCCCTTGCCGCGCTCGCGCGACTTCATCGACACCTGTTCCGGCGGCACGCCGAATACTTCCCGTGCAGCGGCCAGCAGTTCGTTGCGGCGACGGCGCACGTCGTTCTCCGGAATCGCCGCCGGTGCCGCGTACTCCTGCACATGCAGGAAGGTACGGCGCTTGCCACCGTCTTCCTCGTAGACATCGATGGCCGCCGCGTACTCCGGGAGATCGGCATCGTAGGCGCGGAAGCAGGTGATATCCTCGCGGGCACGCCAGCTCTTGAACTTCTTCAGGTTCTTGCGCAGGCGGTTGGCCACCATCTGCGCACCTTCGCTCAGCTCGCGCGGCTGCGCCGGGTCACGGCCCGGCACGGCGATCGGGTCGCAGACGATCAGCGCGCATTCCAGCGCACCGTTGAACATCTGGTACTTCTTGCCCGCACGCAGGCCGGTGGCAAAGGCCAGTTCGTCGTTGCCGCACAGCAGGCTGGCGCGCCACTGCGGCACCGCCTTCTGCAGGGCATTGCCCAGTGCGCGGTACAGCGCCGGGTCGGCGGCCAGGCGTTCGTCATACGGCGGGTTGCAGACCACCGCACCGATCTCCTGCTCCGGCGCGGCCAGGTCGGCCACATCGGCGCGGGTGAAGCGGATCGCGTGGGCGACACCGGCCACCTCGGCATTCTCGCGTGCCGCCTGGATCGCGGTCGGGTCGATGTCGCTGCCGTGGATGACCGGCTTCAGCGCGGCCAGGCCAGCGGCCTCGCGATCGCGTGCTTCGCTCTGGATGGTCTTCCAGGCCGCCTTGTCGAAGCCCAGCCAGCGGCTCGGCGGCAGGCTGCCGTGGCGCATCAGGCCGGGAGCAACGTCGGCGGCCATCAGCGCGCCTTCAATCAGCAGCGTGCCACTGCCGCACATCGGGTCCAGCAGGCCGCCACCGGCGGCGTGCAGCCGCGGCCACTGCGCGCGCAGCAGCAGCGCGGCGGCCAGATTTTCCTTCAGCGGTGCCTCGTGAGCGGCGCCGCGCCAGCCACGGCGATGCAACGGGCCGCCGCCGAGGTCGATCGACAGCGAGGCACGGCCTTTGCGCAGTGACAGGTTGACCCGCACATCCGGCAGGTCGGTGTTGACCGACGGGCGCTCCAGGCCTTCATCACGCATGCGGTCGACGATGGCGTCCTTGATCCGCTGCGCGGCAAAGCGGGCATGGGTGATCTTGTCGCCCGACACGTGCGCGTCCACCGCCAGGGTCATCTCCGGCTTGAGGTGCTCGTGCCACGGCAGCGCACGCACGCCGTCATACAGGGCCTGCTCGTCCGGGCACTCGAATTCGTCGATCGGCCACAGCACGCGACTGGCCAGGCGTGACCACATCACGATCCGCAGCGCCTGCTCCAGTTCGCCCTCGGCGTTGACGCCGGCAATGGTGGCAGTGGCCTTGCCAAGGCCCAGGGCCGACAGTTCATCGGCAAGCAGGTATTCCAGGCCCTTGGCGCAGGAGACGAAGAATTTCACAGGATCGGTTCGCAGGTGGTCGGGCGCGGCACTGGGGCCGGGCCAGTCGGAAAGGAGGGCCGTAGGCACGGCCGGCAAGCCCGCGCCGGGGGCGGCGGGGCTGCCATTGTAGTCAATGCGGGCGGGCGCGCCGTGCGCCCGGGCTTCACAGTTGCCGCAGCAGGCGCTCGAAGGCCTGCGCGGAGGCCTCCACGTGGTGCTCCAGGCGGTGGCCGTCGTCGACCAGCAGCAGCTGCGCGGAGCGCGCCTGGGCCCAGGCGATCACTCCAGCGGCCGGCACCACGTCGTCATGCCAGGCCTGGACCACGGTGGTCGGCACGGCGGCGGCGTCCAGCGCCGGCATCGGGCCCATCGTGGTCGGCGGCACCATCAGGAACAGGCCGGCGACCGGGACCTGCAACGAGGCGATGGCGGAGATGTAGGCGCCCAGGCTGGAACCGGCCAGCACCACCGGACCCTGCCGGGCGGCGATGGCGGTGCGTTCAACCAGGCGGCGCAGGCGGGTCGGCACGTCACCTACGCGGCTGACCTCGCTCATCGCGTCCAGGTCTGTATAGTCCGGGCGCTCATGAGTCCAGCCCAGGCGCTGCGCCACGTCGGCCAGCGCGGTGACCTTGGTCGCCTCCGGGCCGCTCTCGAAGCCATGGGACAGGATGCAGTGGCCGCGGCTCATGCGCGTGCTCCGTGGGCGCGGGCCAACGAGGAAAGGGAAGGCAGGTTCATGCCGCAATGCTAGCATCGCCAGATGCCCAACCCGCTCCTGCCCGGCCTGCAACTGCAGCCCCTGCCCTACGAAGACCGTCTGCCACTGCGCGACCCGGCCACGCTGGAGATGGTGGTGATCCACTGCACCGAGCTGCCCGACCTGGCGATGGCCCGCGAGTACGGTGAGCGTGTGCTGTACGACAGCGGTGCCGGCAACAGCGGCCACTTCTACATCGACCGCGATGGCAGCGTGGTGCAGTACGTGGCGCCGGAGCGCGTGGCGCATCACGTGCGCGGCATGAACGCGTATACGCTGGGCATCGAGCTGGTCAACACCGGGCGCTACCCGCACTGGTTCGACAGCCGCCAACAGGCGATGGACGAGCCCTACACCGAGGCACAGCTGCAGGCGCTGGAAGGCCTGCTGCAGGCGCTGGTGGCGCACTATCCGTCGCTGCGGCGGATTGCCGGGCATGACCAGCTGGACCTGGACCAGGTGCCGGCCAGCGACGATGCGACGCTGACGGTGGCACGCAAGCGTGATCCGGGGCCGTTGTTCCCGTGGGCGCGGATCCTGGCGAAGGTGCCGTTGCAGCCGGTTGGGTGAGGGTTTGCAGGGCTGCGCCCTGCACCTGCAGAAGCCTAAGCCAGAGCAACAGCAGAACCTGACTTCCTGAGGGGAGGCGAGGTGGGTCCGGTTGCGGGGGGCGCTGCAAGTCCCCCTCCGGGGCCCGGCCCAGCCGCTGGCGGCTGGGCGTTCGGGCGCTTGCGAAGCAGTGCTTCGCAAACAGAGCGCCCTCACCCATGTAAGCTCGGTCGCGCCATCCATGGCGCTCACGCCCCCGCAACCGGACCCACCCCGCCTTCGACAGATTCCCGCTGCTGTTGGTGGGTGCCGACCGTTGGTCGGCACGGGATCGAATCGATCGGAGGGTGCCTTTGTAGAGTCGAGCCACGCTCGACTGCTCTTTGCGTGCGAATCGGGCACGAGGGGGGGCAGAGCCGTTTTCCGTTGGAAAACGGATCCGCCCCCGCGCGCCTCAGGCGCCGGTCGCCACCGGGCGGCTGCTGTCGCTGACCCAGCCGCTCCAGGAATCGGCGTAGATGCGTGCGCCGGACAGACCGGCCGCTTCCATCGCCAGCAACAGGTGGCAGGCGGTCACGCCGGAGCCGCACATCAGCACCACTTGCTGCGGATCACGGTTGCCGATCACGCCCTGCAGTTCGGCGCGCAGTTCCTGTGCATCACGCAGGCGGCCGTCGGCGACGTTCAACGCAAACGGACGGTTGACCGCGCCCGGCACGTGGCCGGCGACCGGGTCCAGCGGCTCCACTTCGCCGCGGAAGCGCTCGCCTGCGCGTGCGTCGACCAACCAGCCCGGCGCGTGCTTCAGGCGTGCGCTGATTTCCTCGGCATTGGCGATCTGAGTGGTGTCGAAACGGCCTGGGTAAGCCGGCAGCGCGGTCACCTCATCCTGCCCCGTCGCCAAGGGATGCCCTGCGCCCTGCCATGCGGCGATACCACCATCAAGCACGGCCACCTTGCTGTGCCCGATCAGGCGCAGCAGCCACCACAGGCGCGAGGCGGCCATGCTGCCATCGCTGCCGTCGTAGACCACCACCTGGGTGTCGGGACCGATGCCCCACTGGCCGAGCTTCGCGGCGAAGGCATCGCTGTCCGGCAGCGGGTGACGGCCGTGGCCGCTGCGGGTCAGATCCGACAGGTCCCGATTGAGGTCGGCATACACCGCGCCCGGAACATGCCCCGCCAGATACTGGCCGTTACCCGCCTGCGGATCGGCCAGCGAGGAACGTGCATCGACCACGCGTACGGCGGTACTGGCGGTGGCACGTGCGTCGACCACACGCACACCTTCGCCCAACACTGCGGCCAGGGTGGTGACATCGACCAGGGTGGTCCACGGCGGATCGATCGGCTTCATTGCACTTGCTCCAGTCGGCGACGCAGGTTGTAGAGAATGGCGGCGGTTGCGCCCCATATACGCTGGCCGGGCCAGCCGTACTCGAGGACGTGGCGGATGCGGCCGCGGTGATTGATTTCGACCTGGCGCAGATTGTCTGCGGCCATCAGGTAGGCCAGCGGCACTTCGAACACTTCGGCCACTTCGCTGGGCTGCGGCACCGGCACGAAGTCCGGATCGACCACGGCCACCACCGGCGTGACCCGGTAGCCGGTGATCGTCACGAAGGGATCGAGATAGCCCAGCGCCTGCACCTGGCCGGGCGCCAATGCGATTTCCTCCTGGCTCTCGCGCAGTGCAGCGGCCAACGCATCGCGGTCATCGGGTTCGGTGCGGCCACCGGGGAAGCCGACCTGGCCACCATGCTGGCGCAGGGTTTCGGTGCGACGGGTGAGGATGACCTGTGCGCCGTTGGCGCGTGGCACGATGCCGGCCAGTACGGCAGCTTCCACGGGTGGCCCCGGCGGCAGCAGGTCACTCAGTTCGCTGCGGTTCCAGCCGTCGCCGGCCGGCGGCTCGGCCAGTGGATGCAGCGCGCGCATCAGGCGCTCGTGATCAGCCAGCGAGCCGCGCAGTGATTGCTGCAGCTGTTCACGCAGAGGTTGCACGCGATGCAGGATGCGGCTGCGTTCCTCGTTGCTCATCGACGACCACCGCGCGATCTCATCGATATGCCGCCCGCAGCCGGTGCATTGCCGGTGCGGATCCAGCGTGCACACTCCGATGCAGGGACTTGCGACAACACGCGCCGTTTTTTCCATTGTTTGCACCCGACAACAGTAGCGCGATCGGGCTGAATTTGCGCGGGGTCAATATGCAGTGCACGGCAGCGTCGCGCTCCGCGCAAACAAAAACGCGCCGGTGGGATCACCGGCGCGTTTCGTTTACCGCTTCGATTTACTTGACGCTGACCAGCTTGATCTCGAACTGCACAGCCACGTTCGGCGGGAACGGGGTGCGCGGGTCGGCACCGTAGGCCTGGTCCGGCGGCAGGGTGACTTCCCACTTCGAGCCAGCCGGCATCTGCAGCAGGGTCTCGCGCATGGCCTTCATTTCGACTTCGCTGACCTTGATCGACGGAATCTGCTGGGCCGGGCGGGCTTCAGTCGGGCGCTGGCCGTACGGGAACGGACCGGCCACTTCCAGCTGCACGGTGCTGGCCTGGGTCGGCTTGGCGCCCTTGCCGGCTTCAATCACGCGGTACTGGACGCCGCTCGGCAGGGACTGCACGCCGGCCTTGGCCTTGTTCGCCGCGATGAACTGATCGCTCTTGGTCTTGTTTTCGGCAGCAGCCTTTTCGTACTCGGCCTTGGCAGCCTGGGCACGGCCCTGCTCGCGCTTCTGGAACGCTTCAACGGCCGGCTTCAGCTGGTCGGCGGTGATCGCCGGCTGCTTCTTGGCGTAGGCGTCCTGCAGACCCTTCACCACCGAGTTGATGTCCAGCTGCTCACCACGACCGGTCAGCTCCGCCAGGTTGTTGCCGTAGTCGTAACCGAAGTAGTAGCTCAGCTTGCCCTTTTCGGACGAGACGTCCTGGGCGAAGGCATTGCCCGTCAGGGCCAGGGCCGCGACGGCGACCGCGATAGAACGCAACTTCATCAAACAGTTCTCCAGGGGTGGTAACTCAGGGACGTTCTGCGCCGCCCTGAGGCGACGGGTTAGGATAACGGGCACAACGTGTAACCGCTACTCACGACGCAGGCTAAGACCCGTCTGCGTTGGCGGAGTTCAATCTCACTTTTTTTTAACGTTTCAGGAGTTTCCCCGTGGCCGATGCCCTGATCGCTGTCGCCGACGACGGCGCCATCCGCACCGTGACCGTCCAGCGCCCGGACAAGCTCAACGCCTTGAATGCCGCGACCCTGCAGGCGCTGACCGAGGCGTTCAGCGCCGCCGCCGCCGCCCCGGACGTGCGCGTGGTGGTGCTGACCGGTGCCGGTCCGAAGGCTTTCGTGGCCGGGGCCGACATCGCCGAGATGAACACACTCAGTGCGGTTCAGGGACGTGATTTCTCCCTGCTCGGCCAGGCCCTGATGCGCCAGATCGAGCGCATGCCCAAGCCGGTGATCGCACGCGTGAACGGCTTCGCCCTGGGCGGCGGGCTGGAGCTGGCCATGGCCTGCCACCTGCGCATCGCTGCCGATACGGCCAAGGTCGGGCAGCCGGAGATCAATCTCGGCCTGATTCCCGGCTTCGGCGGCAGCCAGCGCCTGCTGCGCCTGTGCGGCCGCGCCGCCACCCTGGAGCTGTGCCTGCTGGGTGCACCGATCAACGCCGCGCGTGCGCTGGAACTGGGCATCGTCAACGAGGTGGTGCCCGCCGATGCGCTGGACAACCGTGTACAGGACATCGCGCGCCAGCTGGCACGCTCGGCCCCGCTGGCCCTGCGTGGCCTGCTCGACGCGGTACACGTGGGTGGCGAATGCAGCCTGGAGGCTGGGCTGGAGTACGAAAGCGCGCAGTTCGGCCTGCTGTTCGCCACCGAAGACATGCGCGAAGGCACCAGCGCCTTCCTGCAGCGCCGCCCGCCGGCCTTCCAGAACCGCTGACGCCATGGCATCCCGACCCAACCCCGCGCAGCTGTTCGCCCGGGTCCAGGCAGACGATCTCGATGGCGCCCTGCAGGCCGGTCTCATGGACTACGTTGCCCGTGCCGGCGACGAACAGCTGCTGCCCGGCCACCCGGACCTTCCACGACGCCTGCAGCAGGCCCAGCAGCAGCTGCACGCGGCCTGGGCCGCACGCGAACGCTACCGTGCCCGTGCCGTGCGCCTGGCGCGCCGCGAGGCCGAACGCGATGCGCGACGCACGCCAGCCCCGGCGCCGGACGTGAAGCCCGCCCTGCCCCCGGCGGCCGCCGCGATTCTCGCCCGGGCCAAGGCCCGCGCCACCGGCAAGGAGCAGTAATGGCCGCTGCGAATGCGAAGAAGACCCCGCGCGCGCCGGCGCGACGCGGTGGCAGCATGCCGCGCGCCGATGTGGTGGAAATGTTCACCCGCCTGCGCGAACTCAATCCGCACCCGAAGACCGAACTGGAGTACAGCTCGCCGTTCGAACTGCTGGTGGCGGTCGCGCTGTCGGCGCAGGCCACCGACGTGGGCGTCAACAAGGCCACGCGCCGCCTGTTCCCGGTGGCCAATACCCCGGCAAAGATCCTCGCGCTTGGCGAGGACGGGCTGAAGCAGTACATCGCCACCATCGGTCTGTTCAACGCCAAGGCGAAGAACGTGATCGCCACCTGCGCGATCCTGCTGGAGAAGCACGGCGGTGAAGTGCCGCGCGATCGCGATGAACTGGAAGCGCTGCCGGGCGTGGGCCGCAAGACCGCCAACGTGGTGCTCAACACTGCGTTCGGTGAGCCGGTGATGGCGGTGGACACGCATATCTTCCGCGTCTCCAACCGTACCGGCCTGGCCCCGGGCAAGAACGTGCGCGAAGTGGAAGACAAACTGGTGAAGGTGATTCCGGCCGAGTTCCTGCTCGACGCGCATCACTGGCTGATCCTGCACGGACGTTATGTGTGCAAGGCGCGCAAGCCGGATTGCCCGGGCTGCGTGATCGCCGACCTGTGCCGGTTCAAGGAAAAGACCCCGGCCGAGGCGTGACCGCGTTCGTGGTGTGGCAAAACAAAGACGGCGGGCGCAGGGCCCGCCGTCTTTGCTTGTAGACAAGAGTGCTTCAGGACATCAGAACGACAGGTCGCCCCAGACGCCGAACTCCTTGGTCTTGTCGTTCTTCTTGTCGCTGGCGTTGGCCAGGTGCGTGTACTTGTACACGGTCGACAGCTTGAGGTTCTTCATGACCGGGAACTCGACGCCGACGTTCCAGTACTTGTCGCTCAGGGTCGGGTCCAGCGTCTTGCTGACGTCGGTGTCATCGTAACGACCAAACACGTTGATGCCGCCGTCGGTGACGCGCACGCTGCCCCACACCGACCAGCCGCTGGTCTTGTCGGTGGCAACGGTCATCACGTTGTTGAGGTTCTTGGCCTGGAAGTACTCGCCACCGACGCGGAAGTCGCTGCTGGCGTAGGCCACCATCGCATTGGCGCGGGTATAGGTGTTCTCGGCGCTCTGGATGTCGGTTTCCTTGCCCAGCTTGCCGCTGTAGCCACCGACGGCAACCACGAAGTTCTCGTTCGGGGTATAGGCCGCGCGACCTTCCACGTCCATGCCCTTGCTGCGGGTCGGGTTCTTGTAACCGGCGCCGGACACAACCGAGACCGCGTAGTTGAAGTTGTTGCCCAGGTTGCCGAAGCCATGCAGGCCCCAGTCGGACGAGTTGCCGTACTTCAGGCGGTCGGTCAGGGTGTTCTCGACATAACGCATGCCGTAGAACTTCTCGACGTACGGGATCCACGGCATGTCGGCGGCACCGACGCGCAGGTTGAAGGCCGGGTCGAAGCTACCCTGCACGTAGGCCTTCTTGACGAACAGCTCGGTGTTGCCGATGGCCGAGCTGTACTGGAAGTCGGTGGTCAGGTTGGCCGACCAGATGTCGTTGAACTTGTGGTCGACGGTCAGGTAGAAGCGCTTGACGTCCAGACCGGTGCCGCTGGCGGCGGTGTCCTTGCCGTTGCTGGTCTTGTCGATGTTGGTCAGGTCGAAGAACATGCGACCGCCGATCTTGTTGTCATTGACCAGCTTGGCCAGCTTGTCGACGCTGGTCTGGGTCTTCTGTGCACCTTCCAGGGCCTGGGCCTGGGTGATGTTCACTTCGGACTGTGCGTCAGATTGTGCCTGCAGCGCCTGCGAATCGTTCTGCAACTGCTGGACCTGGGCCTGCAGGGCAGCGATCTGCGCCTGCAGCTGCTGCAGCTGTGCCTGGGATACGCCCGTGCTGGCGGGAGCTGCGAAGGCGTCGGCGGAAACCAGACCGAGGCTTGCAACGACCGCGGCGGCGAGCAAATGGGAACGCATTTTGGATTTCTCCAGAGGGTTGGAATGGCTTGGGCAGAACGCCACGCCGGCTGGCCGGTCAAGCGTTTTGCGAACATTCCGTTAAAACCATGACAGCCGAATGACAACCTGAGCACCAACCACAGATTTCTTCGTGCGGTCATGCGTACGACTCATTTGCCGCCACATGCTTGTCGATCCCTTGCGGCATATGGCGTCACGTATCAGCGTCCCGGCCCGGGCCGACCGCCGCGCAGCGCTCACCTGCATTGATGGTTTCGTGTGGATGACGCGGCATCACTGCGGAATGCCAGGCCGGGATGGCATTGACGACCACACCGGGCAGTCCATCAGCGACATATAGAACGTGATCGCAACCGGGCCACGTCCGTCTCCGGCGCATGGTCATCACGTTGCCCGCAGCACTCAGAACCTTCACGCCCCTGGCTGTGCGGGCGCCCGGTAGCGCTGTAACGGTTGCGTCATACAACGGTCCCTGCGCTGTCATCGAACCGTTATGGAATGTGCGCCGGGCGGGTAACCCCGCATCCCATCAACCCAGGAGCCACCCCGTGATCCACGCCTTCAAGTCGCGCGTTGCCGTTGCCGTCTTCGCAGCGTCGTCCGTGTTCGCCGCCAACGCCGCTGAAATCACCGGCGCGGGCGCCTCGTTCATCTACCCGGTGATGTCGAAGTGGTCGGCCGACTACAACGCCGCCACCAGCAACAAGGTCAACTACCAGTCGATCGGTTCCGGCGGTGGTATCGCCCAGATCAAGGCCAAGACCGTTGATTTCGGCTCCTCCGATGCTCCGCTGAAGCCGGAAGAACTGGCCGCTTCGGGCCTGGCGCAGTTCCCGTCGGTGATCGGCGGCGTGGTGCCGGTCGTCAACGTGGCCGGCATCGCCCCGGGCGCACTGAAGCTGGACGGCACCGTGCTGGCCAACATCTTCCTGGGCAAGATCAAGACCTGGAACGACCCGGCCATCGCCGCACTGAACCCGGGCGTGACCCTGCCGAGCGCCAAGATCACCGTCGTGCACCGTTCGGATGGTTCGGGCACCACCTTCAACTTCGTCAACTACCTGTCCAAGGTCAGCCCGGAGTGGAAGAGCTCGGTCGGTGAAGGCACCTCGGTCCAGTGGCCGGCCGGCATCGGTGGCAAGGGCAACGAAGGCGTTGCCGCTTACGTGAAGCAGATCAAGGGCGGCATCGGCTACGTCGAACTGTCCTACGCGCTGCAGAACAAGCTGTCGTACACCGCGATGAAGAATGCCGCCGGCCGCTTCGTGCAGCCGAGCGACGCGTCGTTCGCCGCCGCTGCTGCCAGCGCCGACTGGGCCAGCGCCAAGGACTTCTACCTGGTGATGACCAACGCCCCGGGCGCCGAGTCCTGGCCGATCACCGCCACCAACTTCATCCTGGTGCACAAGAAGCCGAAGAACCCTGCCAACGGCAAGGCCACCCAGGAGTTCTTCCGCTGGGTCTACAAGAGCGGCGATGCCCAGGCCCGCCAGCTGGACTACGTGCCGCTGCCGGACAGCCTGGTCCGCCAGATCGAGACCTACTGGTCGCAGAACCTGAAGTAAGCAAGCGCGTTCCCCCGCAGGAACGGGATCGGCGGGTCCTCTCTCCCCCACCGATCCCACCCCGGGCGCGAGATCCTCGAGATCTCGCGCTCTTCTTGTTTTTGGGGGTTGGACGTGAAGAGCGCTGCGCTTCCAATCTACTGGCCGGAGCCGACGCAGGGCCCAGCCCGGGACACGCCGTAAACCCGTCCATGGGGGCTCGATCGCGCCATCCATGGCGCGAACGGTCCCGGGCTAGGCCCTGCGCCGACTCTGGACAGTTCATCGGGGGCGCGGTGGGGTCATGAAAGGCAGGAGCAAAGGCAAGAGCGTTTGTAGAGCCCCGGCCGTCATATCGGTGCGCAGATCCGGGGTCTCCGGGGGTCTCCCGGACCGTGGCCAACTCCGTGAAACCCTTGTCAGAACGTGATCCAGGACACCTCTGTCATGGTCGTAATACGGCTGTAACAAAAACATCATTTCATAGCCGCATCCGCCGACGACGTCGGCTCTTCCCCGCTATGGAGTGACCATGAAACTGCACTCGGCCGGCCTTGCCGCCCTTTCCCTGGCCATCGCCCTGGGCCTGTCGGCCTGCGGTGGCGACAAGCAGGCCGCGCAGCAGCCGGCTGCCGACGGTGCCGCCGCCCCGGCCGCTGCCGGTGCCAAGGTGACCGCCGAAGTGTCCGGCGCGGGCGCGTCCTTCATCTTCCCGCTGGTCTCCAAGTGGTCGGCTGACTACAACACCAGCACCGGCGCCAAGATCAACTACCAGTCGATCGGCTCCGGTGGCGGCATCGCCCAGATCAAGGCCGGCACCGTCGACTTCGGCTCCTCCGACAAGCCGCTGAGCAGCGAAGAGCTGGCCCAGGCCGGCCTGGCGCAGTTCCCGTCCGCCATCGGCGGCGTGGTGCCGGTGGTCAACATCGAAGGCCTGGAAACCGGCAAGCTGCGCCTCAGCGGCGCCCTGCTGGCCGACATCTTCCTGGGCAAGGTCAAGACCTGGAACGACCCGGCCATCGTCGCCGCCAACCCGGGCGTGAAGCTGCCGGACGGCAAGATCACCCTGGTCCACCGTTCGGACGGTTCGGGCACCACCTTCAACTTCTCCAACTACCTGTCCAAGGTCAGCCCGGAGTGGAAGAGCAAGGTCGGCGAAGGCACCTCGGTGCAGTGGCCGGACGGCGTCGGTGGCAAGGGCAATGAAGGCGTCGCTTCCTACGTGAAGCAGATCAAGGGCTCGATCGGCTACGTCGAACTGGCCTACGCGCTGCAGAACGGCATGCCGTACACCGCCATGCAGAATGCGGCCGGCAACTGGGTCGAACCGAGCGCGGAAACCTTCGCCGCTGCGGCTGCCAGCGCCGACTGGGCCAGCGCCAAGGACTTCAACCTGGTCATCACCAACGCCCCGGGCGAGCAGGCGTGGCCGATCACCGCCACCAACTTCATGCTGATGCAGAAGCAGCCGAAGGACGCCAAGCGCAACCAGGACACCCTGGCCTTCTTCAAGTGGGCCTTCGAGAACGGCCAGGCCCAGGCCAACGAGCTGCACTACGTGCCGCTGCCGGCCGAACTGGTCAAGCAGATCGAGGCCTACTGGGCGACCGACCTGAAGTGATGGACACGACGGTGCCCGCCCCGCGCGGGCACCGCTTCTTCCACGCCGTGCCGCCCCGCCCCTTCCTGGCCCTGCCGTCCCCATGAATGCCATCGCCCAGCCTGTAGCCGCCCCGTCCACGCGTGATGCGCGTGATGCCCGCAACGACAAACTGTTCCGATGGGTGCTGGTCGGCACCGTCATCTTCGTCCTGATCGCCCTGGCCTGCGCTGCGCTGTCCATGCTGTGGGGCGGCCGCCATGCCCTGCAGATGCAGGGCCTGAGCTTCTTCTTCTCCGCCGACTGGAATCCGGTCGAAAACAAGTTCGGCGCCCTCGCTCCGATCTACGGCACCCTGGTCACCGCGCTCATCGCGATGGTCATCGCCGTGCCGGTCAGCTTCGGCATCGCCTTCTTCCTCACCGAAGTCGCGCCGCGCTGGCTGCGTGGCCCGGTCGGTACCGCCATCGAACTGCTGGCCGGCATTCCCTCGATCATCTACGGCATGTGGGGCCTGTTCGTGCTGGTGCCGGTGATGACCGAGTACGTCACCCCGTTCCTCAACGAGACGCTGGGCGAGATGCCGATCATCGGCCCGCTGTTCCAGGGCCCGCCGCTGGGCATCGGCATGCTCACCGCCGGTTTCGTGCTGGCCATCATGGTCATTCCGTTCATCTCCTCGGTGATGCGCGAAGTGTTCCTGACCGTGCCGACCCGCCTGAAGGAATCGGCCTACGCGCTGGGCTCCACCAAGTGGGAAGTGAGCTGGGACATCGTGCTGCCCTACACCCGCTCGGCAGTGATCGGCGGCATCTTCCTCGGCCTCGGCCGCGCCCTTGGCGAGACGATGGCGGTGGCCTTCGTGATCGGCAACAGCGTGCGCCTGTCGCCGTCGCTGCTGGAACCGGGCACCACCATCGCCGCGCTGATCGCCAACGATTTCGGCGAAGCCACTGAAACCTACCGCTCGGCCCTGCTGCTGCTCGGCTTCGTCCTCTTCATCGTCACCTTCGTGGTGCTGGCCATCGCCCGCCTGATGCTGATGCGCCTGTCCCGCAAGGAGGGCAACTGATGTCCACCACCGCTGATTCGCTGTACCTGCGCCGTCGCATCGGCAACGTCGTTGCGATCACCGCCTCCTGCGCCACCGCCCTGTTCGGCCTGTTCTTCCTGGGCTGGATCCTGTTCACCCTGGCCTCCAAGGGCCTGGCCGGCATCAACTGGGATCTGTTCACCAAGATGACGCCGCCGCCGATGCAGGAAGGCGGTCTCGCCAACGCCTTCTTCGGCAGTGCGGTGATGTGTGCGCTGGCGATCGGCATCGGCACCCCGCTGGGCGTGCTGGCCGGCACCTGGCTGGCCGAGTACGGCAACGCCCGCAAGGCCGGCACCGTGGTCCGCTTCGTCAACGACATCCTGCTGTCGGCCCCATCCATCGTGCTTGGCCTGTTCGTCTACACGCTGTACGTGATGCAGACCGGCGGCAACTTCTCGGCGTTCGCCGGTGCACTGTCGCTGGCCTTCATCGTGCTGCCGGTGGTGGTGCGCACCACCGACGAGATGCTGCGCCTGGTGCCCTCGCAGATGCGTGAGGCAGCCCTGTCGCTGGGTATCCCGCAGTGGAAGGTGATCGTGCAGGTGCTGTACCGCAGTGCCTCGGCCGGCATCATCACCGGCATCCTGCTGGCGCTGGCCCGCATCTCCGGCGAGACCGCACCGCTGCTGTTCACTGCCTTCGGCAACCAGTACTGGAACAACAACATCTTCCAGCCGATGGCCTCGGTGCCGGTGGTGATGAACCAGTTCGCCGGCAGCCCGTATGAATCCTGGCAGGTGCTGGCCTGGGCCGGTGCCCTGGTGCTCACCGTCTTCGTGTTGCTGGTCAGCCTTGCCGCCCGCGGCATCCTGCTGCGCAACCGTATCTCCCATGACTGACCTTTCCGTGGATAACGCCATGAACGACCTTTCCAACGCCGTGCCGATGCAGCGCATCGCCGTGCCGTCCTCGCACGAGAGCCTGCACACGCCGTCGCCGGTGAAGCTGGCTGCGCGTGGACTGGACTTCTACTACGACAAGTTCCATGCCCTGAAGGGCATCAACCTGGAGATCCCGGAAAAGCGCGTGACCGCGCTGATCGGTCCCTCCGGCTGCGGCAAGTCGACCCTGCTGCGCATCTTCAACCGCATCTACGCGCTGTACCCGAAGCTGGAGGCGCGTGGTGAAGTGCTGCTGGACGGCGAAAACATCCTGTCGCCGAAGTACCCGATGAACCGCCTGCGCAGCAAGGTCGGCATGGTGTTCCAGAAGCCGGTGCCGTTCCCGATGACCATCTTCGAGAACGTGGCCTACGGCATCCGCCACCACGAGAAGCTGAGCAAGGCCGACATGGCCGACCGCGTCGAGCAGGCACTGCGCCAGGGCGCGCTGTGGGACGAAGTGAAGGACAAGCTGGGGCAGAGCGCACTGGGCCTGTCCGGTGGCCAGCAGCAGCGCCTGTGCATCGCCCGTGCCGTGGCCCTGCGCCCGTCGGTGCTGCTGCTGGACGAGCCGACCTCGGCGCTGGATCCGATCTCGACCAGCCGCATCGAGCAGCTGGTGGAAGAGCTCAAGCACGAGTACACCATCGTCATCGTCACCCACAACATGCAGCAGGCCGCGCGCGTGTCCGACTACACCGCCTTCATGTACCTGGGCGACCTGATCGAGCACGACCGCACCGAAGTGATCTTCTCGCAGCCGTCGCAGCGGCAGACCGAGGATTACATCACCGGTCGCTTCGGCTGAAACGTCAGTCGACAGACAGACAATGTCAGTCGAGCATGGCTCGACTCTACAAATCACGCCAGCCAGGCATGGCCTGGCTCTACCCGGATTGCAGACCATGAATCTTCCCAACGACCACATCGTCAAGAGCTACGACGAAGAACAGCAGCGGCTGGTGGCCGAAATCGTGCGCATGGGCGAGATGGCCGTCGCTCAGCTCGAAGCGGCGATGGACGTGATCGAGAAGCGCGACGAGAACGCCGCCCATCGCATCATCGCCAACGACGAAGCGATCGATGCGCTGGAGCAGCAGATCAGCCATGACGTGATGCGCCTGGCGCTGCGTGGGCCGATGGCGCGCGACCTGCGCGAGATCCTGGCCGGCCTGCGCATCCCGGCCGACATCGAGCGCATCGGCGACTATGCGGCCAACGTTGCCAAGCGTTCGATCGCGCTGGGCAAAGTGCCGCCGCTGCCACAGATCCAGGGCCTGCGGGCGCTCGGCCGCCTGGCCGCGCAGCAGGTGCGCCGCGCCATTGCCGCCTACCGCGACAACGATGCCGACGCTGCGCTGGCGCTGCGCGAGGACGACGCCCGCCTGGACGCGCAGTACACCGCGCTGTTCCGCGAGCTGCTGACCTACATGATGGAAGACCCGCGCAACATCACCCCGTGCACCCACCTGCTGTTCATGGCCAAGAACCTGGAGCGCGTGGGCGACCACGCCACCAACATCGCCGAGAACGTGTGGTTCCTGGTGCATGGCGAGCAGCCGCTGCCGCCGCGTGAAAAACGCGACGAAACCTCCAGCACCGGACAGCCCTGACGCTGCACTGCAACACCGGAGTTGACTCCAAGGTGGCCGCTGTCCTGGTGACAGCGGCCCTTTTGTTTTGGGCGTTCTGGCCACCGGTCTCCCGCTCTGTAACAAATCTCACGAAAATTTGAGTTCTTGGCGAGGATTCGTTGAGTAGGATCGCTGCACCATCGATTCACCCCGGGCGCCTGCCCACCACCTAGGAGTAAGACCGATGAGCAGTTCCAACAAGACCCTGTCCCTGCTGACCGCTACGGCCCTGGCCGCCGGCCTGGGCATGACCGCCAGTGCCTCGGCCCTGAGCATGAGCGACCTGGCCCAGGGCTACCTGGTGGCTGGCCAGGCGGCAAAGGCTGCCGATACCAAGCACGCCGAAGGCAAGTGCGGCGCCGACGGCAAGACCGCTGAAGGCAAGTGCGGCGGTGACAAGGGCAAGGCTGCCGAAGGCAAGTGTGGCGAAGGCAAGTGCGGTGCCGACAAGGGCAAGGCTGCTGGTGCAGCCGCTGCCAAGACAGGCGACAAGAAGTCGGCTGAAGGCAAGTGCGGCGAAGGCAAGTGCGGTGCCAAGCACTGACGTCCGCGCCAGCGCCGTCCACCTGCGGTCGCCGCTTCGTGCGGCGGCCGCCGGGTTGGGGCTGCGCCGGGCGCTGCTGCAGGATCTGCGCGATGCACCGGCCGGTGACTTCGACTTCCTCGAATGCGCGCCGGAGAACTGGATCCATGTGGGTGGTCCCGCCGGGGATGCAATGGCCGAACTGGCGCAGCGCCATCCGTTGAGCTGCCACGGCCTGTCGTTGTCGCTTGGCGGCAGCGCGCCGCTGGATACGCAGCTGCTGGAACAGGTCGGCCAGTTCCTGGAAAAGCACCGCGTGCCGCTGTACAGCGAGCACCTGAGCTACTGCAGCGACGACGGTCACCTGTACGACCTGCTGCCGATTCCGTTCACCGACGAAGCCGTGCGCCACACTGCGGCACGCATCGCTCACGTGCAGGATCTGCTGGGCCGCCGCATTGCAGTGGAGAACGTGTCCTATTACCTGGCACCAGAACCGGCGATGGACGAACTGGCCTTCACCAATGCGGTGCTTGCCGAAGCCGACTGCGATCTGCTGCTGGACGTCAACAACGTCTACGTCAACGCCTGCAACCACGGCTACGATGCCGACACCTTCATCGCCGGGCTGCCCGCAGAGCGCGTCGTCTGCCTGCACGTGGCCGGGCACCTGGACGAGGCACCGGACCTGAAGATCGATACCCATGGCAGCGCGGTGATCGACCCGGTCTGGGAGCTGCTGGCGCGTACCTACGCGCGCATCGGCCCACGCCCCACCCTGCTCGAACGCGATTTCAACTTCCCCCCGTACGCCGAGCTGCAGGGCGAACTGCAGACCATCCGCCGCCTGCAGGCGACGCACGGGGGGACTGCACATGACTGACGCTCGCGGCACCCTGCGCGCGCAGCAGCACGCGTTCACTGCCCATCTGCGCGATCCGCAGGGCGTTCCACCGCCGGCTGGGCTGGAGGCACGCCGGGTCACGGTGTACCAACGGCTGCTGTTCAACAATCTGCTCGGCCTGTTGAGCAACGGCTTCCCGGTCTGCGTGCGCCTGCTCGGCGAGCCCGCCTGGAGCGACCTGGTGCGCCACTACTTCGCCACCCATCGCTGCCAGACACCGCTGTTCACCGAACTGGCCGCCGAATTCGTGCAGTGGCTGCAGGCACAGCCGCAGCTGCCGCACCCGGCATTGGCCGAACTCGCTCATTACGAGTGGGTGGAGACCGCGCTGTACCAGTTGCAGGCCGAGCCGCTGCCGGCACCCGGCGACATCGATCCGCTGCAGGTACCGCTGCAGCGCTCACCCCTGGCGTGGCCGCTGCTGTATCAGTGGCCGGTGCATCGACTCGGTGCCGAGGATGCGCCAATGCAGCCGCCGGCGGAACCGACCGGCCTGCTGGTCCGCCGCGAGGCCGATGGCGAAGTGCGCTTCGCCGTGCTCAGCCCGCTGGCGGTATACCTGCTGTCCAGCGTCGGCGAACGACCCGGCCTCGATGGACATGCCTATCTGCGGCAATTGGCCGCTGCGAACGGCCTGGCTGAGGAGGCGCTGGCCGGGCCCGGTGCCGCGCTGCTGCAGCAGTTCCTGCAGGCCGGCGTGATCGGCCCGCTCACAGTCCCTGGCTGACGCCCTTTCCCCCACGGAGAACCACCGATGAACCTTCCGACCCTGGCCGCCACGCGTGGCCAGCTGGACCGTCTCGCCCCCTGGTTGGCCCCGCTCGGCCTGCGCCTGCTGCTGGCCTGGGAATACTTCGAATCCGGCCGCGAGAAACTGCGCGGCCAGAACTGGTTCGCCGACCTGCAGGACGCTTTCCCGTTCCCGTTCGACCAGCTGCCGGCCGCGCTGAACTGGCAGCTTGCCACCTGGTTCGAACTGCTCGGCGCGGCCTGCCTGTTGTTCGGTTTCGGCACCCGTTTCGCCGCCGCCAGCCTGCTGGTGCTGACCGTAGTGGCTACCTATGCGGTGCATTGGCCGATGGAGTGGAACTCGCTGGCCGACCTCGCCATGGGCTACGCGATCACTGACCAGGGCTTCGGCAACTTCAAGCTGCCGGTGCTGTTCATGGCCATGCTGCTGCCGCTGATCCTCACCGGCGCCGGCAGGCTGAGCGTGGATGCGTGGCTGGCGAGGTGGTCTCCCTCGGCCACGCCTGCACGGCCAGCAGTCCGGTAATCGCCAACCCTGGTCGGCGCACCGTGTGCCAACCAGGGTTGGCAGCTACCGGAATCCTGAGCGCGCGCTGCCCCGGTAGGTGTCGACCTTGGTCGACACACGCCCGCGCAGGGAACGCATGCACCGAAGGCTGGCCGGGCGCTCAGGGTCGCTCTGCTAGAATTCACGCATGACTGACCCCACCCCCGCACCTGCCGCCGCTCACGATTCCGCAGTCCCCCAGGCGCAGCGCGCGATGTCACAACGCTTCCGCGGCTTCCTGCCGGTGGTGGTGGACGTGGAAACCGGCGGCTTCGACAGCCAGCGCAACGCACTGCTGGAAATCGCCGCCGTGCCGATCGAGATGGACGAGAACGGCCTGCTCTACCCCGGCCAGACCGCCAGTGCCCACGTGGTGCCGGCCGAGGGCCTGGAGATCGACCCGAAGTCGCTGGAAGTGACCGGCATCATCCTCGACCACCCGTTCCGGCTGGCCAAGGAAGAGAAGGCGGCACTGGACCACATCTTCACCCCGGTACGCGCGGCCATGAAGAAGTACGGCTGCCAGCGCGCGATCCTGGTCGGCCACAACGCGCATTTCGACCTCGGCTTCGTCAATGCCGCCGTGGCGCGCACCGGCCACAAGCGCAATCCGTTCCATCCCTTCAGCGTGTTCGATACGGTGACCCTGGCCGGCATCGCCTACGGGCAGACCGTGCTGGCGCGTGCGGCCACCGCCGCCGGGCTGGGCTGGGATGCCAACGAGGCGCACAGCGCGGTGTATGACACCGAGCAGACCGCGCGGTTGTTCTGCACCATCGCCAACGCCTGGCCGCGGTAAGCCAGCCAACGGCGCAACCGCATCCACGCAGTGCGGACCAACGGTCCGCACCCACCACTCACCGGACGGTAGATCCACGCCATGCGTGGATGCGATCAACCAATACTCGTACGATCGCGGCCTTCGCTCTTGGCGCGGTACAACGCGCGATCTGCGCGCTGGTACAGCAGTGCCGGGGTGCGGTCGTCGGCATCCAGCTCCACCAGCCCTGCGCTGAAGGTCACGCGCAGTCCGTCCACGCCGGCCCAGTCGGGGTGGTCATGGAACAGGCCGCGCAGGCGCGCGCACAGCTGTGCGGCTTCCTCCAGGCGGGTGTCGTTGAGCAGCAGCGCAAACTCTTCGCCGCCAGTCCGCGCCGGCAGGTCCGAATCGCGGCTGGCGGCGGCGATCAACCGCGCCACCTGCACCAGCACCGCATCACCGATGCTGTGGCTGTGGCGGTCGTTGACGTCCTTGAAGTGGTCGATATCCAGCACCACCAGGCACAGCGGATGACCGCTGCGCTGCGAACGCGCGAAGTCACGCGCCAGCGTTTCATCGAAGGCACGGCGGTTGGCCAGGCCAGTCAGTGCATCCTCGCGGGCCTGCCGTTCGAATGCCTCGGCCTGGCGTGCGAGGCGCTCGGCCAGTTCGGTCTTTTCCTGGTTCAGCGCCTGCAGGTGCACGGTCTTGGCCTGCAGGTCGAAGGTCGCCTCGTCCACGCGCCGTGCCAGGCGCAGGTTGCTGGCCTTCAGCTGCTGCAGCAGCAGCCGGTACAGCGCCACCAGCCCGGCCAGCAGCAACAGGCCACCCAGCACCTGCACGCTGCGTCGCTGCCACCAGAACGGCTCCACGGTGAAGCTCCATACCGCTTCCTGCTGGCCCCAACTGCCACCCGGATGGGCAGCGGCCACGTGCAGGGTGTAGTCGCCCGGCGGCAGGCCAACGAACTCCACGCTGCGCTGCGGGCCGCGTTCGACCCACCCCGTATCCAGGCCATCCAACCGCGTGCGGTAGCGGATCCGGTCAGACATCAGGTAGCTCAGGCCGACATAACTCACCGCCAAGCGGCGACCGCCGGGAATGTAGTTGCGGTCCGGGCCTTCCCAATGCACCGGTGCGCCATCCACCTGCACGCTTTCAATCGCTGCCGGCGGTGAAAGACGCTCGCGGAAACGCTGCAGGCGTTGCGGATCGACGGTGCTCAGGCCTCCGGCGGTGACCACCCAGAACGTGCCGTCCTGGCGCAGGATCGCCGATGGCCCGGAGCTGCCGTTGGCCTGCGCGTTGGCCATGCCGTCAATCTCGTTGTAGCGCTCCACCACCACCCGGGGTGCGCGGCCATCGGCCACGGCGTTGAGGGTGGCCATGTCGGTGCGCAGCACGCCGCGGTTGCTGCTGATCCACACGTTGCCAAGGCGATCCGGCACCAGTTGGAACACCGCATCCACCGGCATGCCCTGCTCCAGCCCCACCCGTGCCAGCGTGCCGTTGCGCCAGCGGTACAGGCCACGGTCGCTGCTGATCCACATCGCGTCACCCAGCTGATGGAAGCCGAACACGCTGCGGCCACCTCCCATCGGCGCGAGGTCGATCGACTGCACGTGATCGCCGCGCAGTACGCGGATGCCCTCGATGGTGCCGATCCACAGGTTGCCCTGGTGATCGTGCTCAAGCGCGGTGATCAGGCCGCTGGGCATACCCGCAACGCTTGATACCTGCACGCGGTCGCCGTCGATGCGGACCACGCCCTTCTGGGTGCCGGCCCAGACCACACCCTGCGGGTCCACGCTGATCGCGCGGATGTTGCCGCCCGGCATGCCATCGGCGGCGGCATAGTTGTGCCGCAGCCGGCCATCGGGGCCAAGACGGTAGACGCCATCACCGAACGT
This sequence comes from Stenotrophomonas sp. TWI1409, assembly GCF_039673015.1. NCBI lineage: Bacteria > Pseudomonadati > Pseudomonadota > Gammaproteobacteria > Lysobacterales > Lysobacteraceae > Stenotrophomonas > Stenotrophomonas sp. TWI1409. The sequence goes on along the minus strand of NZ_JBDJKU010000004.1, from coordinate 87,963 downwards.
TCCGACCCACAGGTCACCGTCCGGGCCCTGCGCCAGGCTGAGCACCGAAGGTGCCTTGCCGCCGCGGTTGTGCAGCGGCATCGCGCGGAAGCGGCCATCAGCAGTCTGCAGGTCGAGGCCGCTGGCACTGCCGACCCACAGCTGGCGATCGCGGTCCTCGAACACGGTGCGCACATAGTCGCCACTGAGGCCATCGCGCTCGGTGTAGCTGCTGAACAGTGTTTCGCGCAGGCGGTACAGGCCACCGTTGGCACCCACCCAGATGCTGCCCTCGGCATCCTCGCGCAGGCTGACCACGCGCCCACCCGGCAGGTTCAGGCCCGCCGGCAGGCGCTCCAGGCCATGCGCTGAGATCCGCAGCAGGCCCTGGTTCTCGGTGCCCAGCCACAGGTCGCCATGGCGATCCTGCAGCATCGAGGTCAGGTGCAGCTGCCCCGGCAGGCGGTGCATCAGCACCAGCTGATCATCCTCCACCCGGTACAGGCGCTCGCCGGCGACGATCCACAGCGCGCCATCTGGAGCGCGGTACGGCCACGACAGGCCACTGCCGGCGCCCAGCCCCCACGCCGCGGGCGCCCGCTTGAGCACCCCGTCGTTGTCGCGCAGCACCAGTCCATCCAACGTGCCGGCCCAGACCCGGTCCTGCGCGTCGACCACCAGCTTGGTGAAGCTCATCGCCATCGGCAGGTCGGCGGCCGGAGCCTGGTAGACGATACCGGTGTCCGGCGTCAGATAGCCGATGCCCTTGCCTTCATACAGCAGCCACAGGCGGCCCTGGCTGTCCATCTGCATGGACTGGATCAGGACCTGCGGGGTATCGGCCTGGTGCTCCCAGACACGCCACTGGCCATCGTTGCCGCGATGGCTGACATTGCCCCGCGAATCACTGATCCACAGCCCACCCTGGCGGTCGACGAACAGCGCGCCGATGCCGTTGTCGCGCAGGCCCGGGCGGGTACTGCGGTCGAACACGGTGAAATCCAGCCCGTTGTAACGCACCAGGCCTTCCCAGGTGGCGAACCAGAGGTGGCCTTCGGGGGTCTGCGCGATGTCGCGCAGCGAGTTGTGCGGCAGGCCGTTGCGCGACGTCCATACATCAATGGCGTAGTCGCGCAGTGGCGGAGCCCCCTCCTGCGCTGCCACCGGCAGTGCAAGGGCCAGCAGCAGCCACAGCAGGCCCTGTCGCAGCCATCGACCGATATCTGATCCGCAGCGCTCCACCCAGCGCCCGATGTCCCCCTGTCCGGCCATCAGTGCAGCGGCGGCGGCCAGGCAGGGCTGCCGGGCCTGGCAGCATGCGGGAACTGCCGGGCAGCGCGGGACGGCATGCCGGCGGGAACGGGCTGGCTCATCGGGGGGGAACTGGGAAGATGCGCAGATGATAGGCCAAACCCGGCCCAGGGCGTCACCATCGCCAGCCGCGAAGGCTCAGCCCGCGCGGCCCGGCGGCGTCACCTGTGCACTGGCCGGCCACTGCACTACCGCCTCCAGCCCGCCTTCAACGCGGTTGCGCAGCCACAGCCGCGCCCCGTCTTTCTCAGCCAGGGCGCGGGCGATGGTCAGGCCCAGACCGGCGCCGCCGGTTTCGCGCGAACGCGAGGTTTCCACCCGCACGAACGGGTCGAACACGGCTTCCAGCTGATCCTCGGCCAGGCCCGGGCCGTCATCGGCCACCACCACGGTGATCGCGCCACCACTACGCTCGACCCGTACCCGCACCCGGTAGGCATACATCACCGCGTTGTCCACCAGGTTGGAAAACAGGCGATGCATGGCCAGCGGACGCAACATCAACACCGCTCCGCTGCCACCTTCGAAGACGACATCACCGCCGCCCTCGGCCGTGTCTTCAACGATGCTCTCCAGCAGCGAATCCAGGTCCAGTGCGGCGCGCTGCTCGGCGCTCTCCGCGCTGCGCGCCAGCTCCAGGCCTTCGCGCACCAACGCCTGCATCGCGGCCAGATCGCCGATCAGGCGCTCACGCAGCACCTCGTCGCTGACATTCTCCAGGCGCAGGCGCAGCCGGGTCAGCGGGGTCTGCAGGTCATGGGTGATCGCCGCCAGCATCTGCGTGCGCTCGGCCAGGTGCCGCTGCAGGCGATGCTGCATGGCGTTGAAGGCCTCTGCGGCGCGCTGCACTTCGCGCGGGCCGCGCAGCGGCAGTGGATCGCGCTGCAGGTCGTCGCCCAGGTCTTCGGCGGCTGCGGCCAGTTCCTGCAGCGGCGCGCTGGCCATGCGCGCGACGATATAGGCCAGCACCGCGATCGCCAGCACCAGCAGGGTCAGGAACCACGGGTCCACGGCGAGGATGCCGTTGTGTGCCACCGCCGGCGAATCCAGCGCCAGCTTCAGCAGCGTGCCGTCGTTGAGGGTCACGTCGACCGCACGGCACTTGGGCGGGATGAACGCCGGATCACGTTCGCGCGGATGCTTTCGATGCCCCGGTGGCGGCGGGGGCAGCAGGTCCTGCAGCTTGGGAATGCAGGAGCGGAACGAAGCGAAGTGCACATGCGCGCGTGCGACCGGGCCGGGCCGGTCATCGAGCACTTCCATCAACGCGGTATCGGCCCGTCCCAGGCGTGCGCCGGGTTGCAGCGCACGCACGCTCGGCCCACCGATTTCGAGCAGGCGCTCGCGCAGTTCGGGGTTGCCGTCGAGCAGGTTGACGTAGCCCTGGAGGCGGTCGGCGATGCGGTTCAGGTTCTGCCGCTCGAACTCCTGCTGGCGCTTGGAGGTGGCCAGCATGGTCGCGCCGATCGCGGCCACGCTCATGCCCAGCAGCAGGATCACGAACAACCGCCCGACCATCGAGGACAGGAAATGGCGCAGGCGCTTCATCGCGGCTTATTCCAGGTTCACCGAGGAGGCCAGTACATAGCCTTCGTTGCGCACGGTCTTGATCAGTCCGTCCGGGCCACCGTCGTCGCCCAGCTTGTTGCGCAGCCGGCTGACCTGCAGATCAATGGCGCGGTCCTGTGCCTCGTAGTTGCGGCCGCTGCTGAGAGCGACCAGCTGCTCGCGCGACAGCACCTTGTTGGCGTGGGCGATGAACACCCGCAGCAGGCGGAACTCGGCGCCGGACAGCACCACCACGCGATCGTCCGGGTCCACCAGGTGGCGATGCTCCAGATCGAACACCCAGCGCGAGAAGCGCGCACGGCGCACCGCCAGCGGCTCCAGGTTCGCCGGCAGCGCCTCGGTCCGGCGCAGCACGTTGCGGATGCGTGCCAGCAGCTCGCGCGGTTCGAACGGCTTGGCCAGGTAGTCGTCGGCGCCCATTTCCAGGCCCAGCACGCGGTCGATTGGCTCGGCACGCGCGGTCAGCATGATCACCGGCGTGTTCGAGCGCGCGCGCAGATCGCGGCACAGGGTCAGGCCATCCTCGCGCGGCAGGTTGAGGTCGAGCACGATCAGGTCCACGTGTTCGCGGTCCAGCAGCTGGCGCATGGCGGTGCCGTCTGCCGCCGTGCTCACCTGGTAGCCGGCCCGGCCGAGCTGTTCGGCCAGCAGGGTGCGGATGTCGTTGTCGTCGTCGACGATCAGCAGTCGATGCATCGTGTTTTCAGTCTCCATGTCGCGATCATCCCGTGTCGGCAGCTGAACCGCATCCGGGGCAATGCGTACCAGTGTATCCAGCCATGGGCGGGATACCTGTGGTTACGCGTATTCACCGACAGTGTTACATAGAGACATACCCCGAGGATTGAGCCGCCCATCGCCCGGTCTTCACAATGCCCACCAACGCCGCCACCGCGGCCCCGAGAGTGAAGCCACGACGTGACGTTCCGCCTGCTGCCCGCGACCCGCCGGGGTCGCCTGATACTGATCGCCCTGCTCGCCCTTGCCGTTGCCGCAGCCGCCTGGTGGCTGCTGCGCAAGCCCGCCGCCCCGGCGGTGGCGACCACGCCCGCCAGCCGTGGTGACATCGAGCAGACGGTGGAAGCCACCGGCGTGATCGACGCCTACAAGCTGGTCAGCGTCGGTGCCCAGGCCTCGGGCCAGATCAAATCGCTGAAGGTGCAGCTGGGCGACACCGTGAAGGAAGGCGACCTGATCGCCGAGATCGACGCCACCACCCAGCAGAACCAGGTGCTCAATGCGCAGGCCTCGCTGGACCAGGTCACCGCCCAGCGCGCCGTGCAGCAGGCCACCCTGCGCCAGGCCGAACTGGAATTCGCGCGCCAGCAGCAGATGCTGGCCGCCGAGGCCACCTCGCGCCAGGAATACGATGCCGCCGAGGCGCAGCTGAAGACCGCCCGCGCCCAGCTGCAGTCCTACGAGGCGCAGATCAAGGGCCGCGAAACCGAGCTGGGCACCGCCCGCGCCAACCTGGCCTACACCCGCATTACCGCGCCGATGGACGGCACCGTGGTGGCGGTGGTGGCCGAGGAAGGTCGCACCGTGAACGCCAACCAGACTGCACCGACCATCGTCATGCTGGCGCGGCTGGACGTGGTCACGGTCAATGCCGAGATCTCCGAGGCCGACGTGGTCAAGATCAAGGCCGGCATGCCGGTGTACTTCACCACCCTGGGTGACCCGGATCGCAAGTACCACGCCACGCTGCGCCAGATCAATCCGGCGCCGGCCTCGATCGCCAACGAGAGTTCGTCCAGTTCCAGCAGCTCGTCCAGTTCCAGTTCCAGCAGCGCGGTCTACTACAACGCGTTGTTCGACGTGGAGAATCCGGATGGCACCCTGCGCATCGACATGACCGCGCAGGTCTCGGTACTGCTGAAGCAGGCCAAGGGCGTGCTGATGGTGCCGGCGGTGGCACTGGGGCCGAAGCGCCGTGGCGACGAGCGCATGGTGCGGGTGCTGGACGACAAGGGCCAGCCGCAGCCGCGCAAGGTTACCGTGGGCATCAACAACGGCGCCTCGGCCGAGATCCTGTCGGGACTGAAGGAAGGCGAGCGCGTAGTGGTCGGCGAAGCCGGTGCGGCCGGTGCCAGCGCCGGCGGCGGCAACCGCGGCGGCATGCAGATGCGGGTCGGCGGCCCGGGCATGGGGCGCCGATGAGCACGACGGCGCCGCTGCTGCGCCTGCGTGACCTGCGACGCGAATTCCCGGCCGGCGACGATGTGATCGCCGTGCTGCGTGACGTCAACCTCGACATCCACGCCGGTGAGATGGTGGCCATCGTCGGCCAGTCCGGCTCAGGCAAGTCGACGCTGATGAACATCCTCGGCTGCCTCGATCGTCCCACCCGTGGCAGCTACCAGGTGGCCGGCCGCGAAACCGGGAAGATGGAGCCGGACGAGCTGGCCGAACTGCGCCGCGAGCATTTCGGCTTCATCTTCCAGCGCTACCACCTGTTGGGCGACCTCGATGCACGCGGCAACGTGGAAGTGCCGGCGGTGTACGCCGGCAGCCCCGGCCCGGTGCGCAACGCGCGTGCCGAACAACTGCTGCAGCGGCTGGGCCTGAGCGACCGCATGCACCACAAGCCGGGCCAGCTGTCCGGCGGCCAGCAGCAGCGCGTGTCGATCGCCCGTGCCCTGATGAACGGCGGCGAGGTGATCCTGGCCGACGAACCGACCGGCGCGCTCGACACGAAATCCGGCGAGGAAGTGATGGCGATCCTCGGCGAGCTGCACGCCGAAGGCCACACCATCATCATCGTCACCCACGACATGAGCGTGGCCGAACACGCGCAGCGCATCATCGAGATCCGCGACGGCGAGATCATCGCCGACCGCGCCAACCCGAATGCACCGACCTACCGCGCGCAGCGCGAGGCCAGCACCGGCGTCGCCCGCGGCAACAGCTGGCGGGCCGCGCGCGACCGCTTCACCGAAGCATTCCGCATGGCGTTGCTGGCGATGAATGCACATCGGCTGCGCACCTTCCTGACCATGCTCGGCATCATCATCGGTATCGCCTCGGTGGTCTCGGTGGTGGCGCTGGGCAACGGCTCGCAGCAGCAGATCCTGCAGAACATCAGCGCGCTCGGCACCAACACCATCGATGTCTACCCCGGCCGTGGTTTCGGCGACATGCGCTCGGCCCGCGTGCAGACGCTCAAAGCCAGTGATGCCGATGCGCTGGCCCGGCAGAGCTACGTCGACAGCTCCACGCCCAGCGTGTCGACCTCGGTCACCGCGCGTTACCGCAACCAGTCCTCCACCGCCCAGGTCAGCGGCGTCGGCGAGCAGTTCTTCCGGGTCAAGGGCGTGACCCTGCTCAGCGGCAGCTTCTTCGATGCCGATGCAGTGAAGGGCCTCGGCCAGGTGGCGGTGATCGACGAGAACACCCAGGCCCAGTTCTTCCCCGATGTCGATCCGATCGGCCAGGTGATCCTGCTGGGCAACGTGCCGGCGCGCGTGGTCGGCGTGGCCAAGCGCCAGAGCTTCGGGTTCGGTGGCAGCACCAGCCTGAGCGTGTGGCTGCCGTACACCACGGTGATGTCGCGCATGCTCGGCCAGAGCCACGTGTCCAGCATTACCGTGCGCGTGGACGACGCCACGCCGATGGACGCCGCACAGGAAGCGATCACCCGACTGTTGACGATGCGCCATGGCACCGAGGACTTCTTCCTCAGCAACAGCGCCGAGATCCGCCAGACCATCGAGCAGACCACGCGCACGATGACCCTGCTGATCGGCGCCATCGCCGCCATCGCACTGCTGGTCGGTGGTATCGGCGTGATGAACATCATGCTGGTGTCGGTGACCGAGCGTACCCGCGAGATCGGCGTGCGCATGGCCGTCGGTGCACGGCAGAGTGATATCCGCCAGCAGTTCCTGATCGAAGCAGTGCTGGTGTGCCTGCTCGGCGGCGTGCTCGGCATCGGCCTGGCCCTGCTGCTGGGCTCGATGATCGGCCGCTTCGCCAGCGACTTCCAGGTGCTGTTCTCCACTGCCTCGATCGTTGCCGCGTTCGCCTGCTCGACCCTGATCGGCGTGGCGTTCGGCTTCCTGCCCGCGCGTAACGCCGCGCAGCTCGACCCGGTGGAGGCCCTGGCCCGCGAATGAAGATGATGACCCGACTGCCCTTCCCTGCCCCCTCGCGCCTGTTGCTGGCGGGCGCTGTACTGCTCGCTCTGTCAGGCTGCGCATCGATGGGCCGCTATCCGGTGCAGGCCCCCGACGTGGCGGCGACCTACGGTCGTGGCGATGCCACCCTCAATGCGCCGGCCGACGATCCGCGCAGCAGCCTGGATACTCCGGGCCGCGACATCCGCCAGGACACCTGGTGGACCGGTTTCGGCGATGAACGTCTCGACCGTCTGGTGGCGCAGGCGCTGGCCGCCAACAGCGATCTTGCCGCCGCTGGCCTGGCCGTGCAGCGTTCGCGCCTGCAGGCCGGCCTGGCCAGCAACGCGTTGTGGCCGCAGCCTTCGTCTTCGGGTGTGAGTGGTAGCGCCAGCCGCGCCACCGACCAGGCCGACGACTGGCGCCGCAGCTATTCCACCGGCGTCTCGCTGGGCTGGGAAGTGGACCTGTGGGGCCGCCTGCGCACCCAGCGCGACATCGCCCGCTGGGAAGCCGAGGCCAGCGAGGAAGACCGGCAGAACACCGCGCTGCTGGTGATCAGCGACACCATCAACCAATACTGGAACCTGGCCTATCTCAACCAGTCCATCGCCACCGGCCAGGCCAACCTGGAGCGGCTGGAACGTACCCGCGAACTGGTCCAGGCCCGCTTCGACGCCGGTGCAGTATCGCGCCTGGAAGTACGCCAGGCACTGCAGAACCTGCAGTCGCAGCGTTCCTCGCAGAGTGCGCTGGAACAGCAGCGGGTGGAGGCCCGCAATGCACTGACCGTGCTGCTGGACGGCACGCCCTGGCCGCAGCAGGACGAACCGCAGGACCTGCTCGGCGCACGCAGCCCCAGCATCGCGGAGGGCCTGCCGACCGACCTGCTCGGTCGCCGTCCCGACCTGCGCGCGGCCGAACTGCGCCTGCGCAACAGCCTGAAGACCATCAAGGTGACCGCTACCCAGTACTACCCGGCGCTGAGCCTGACCGGCAGCCTCGGCTCCAGTGCAACGTCGCTGGGTGACGTGCTGCGCAACCCGGTGGCCACGCTGGGCGCCGGCCTGTCGCTTCCGTTCCTCAACCTGCAGCGCGCGCAGCTGGATACCGATATCGCCGGCACCGCCTACCAGATCGCCGCGACCAATTTCCGCAAGACGCTGTATACCGCGCTCTCGGAAGTGGACAACGCGCTGTCGGCACGCGAGCAGCTGGCGCGCCAGGTGGCGGCCTCGCAGGCTTCGTACGACGAAGCGGTGGAAGTGGAACGGGCGCAGGAAGTGCGCTACCGCGTGGGTGCCACCGACCTGCGCACCTGGCTGGAAGCGCAGCAGACCCGGCGCGATGCCGAGCTGTCGCTGGCGCGCGTGCGCCAGGGCCAGCTGAACAACGACGTCACCTTGTTCAAGGCACTGGGCGGCAGCGCGGGGTGAGGCGGCAAGAGCGCCAACCAAGGTTGGCGACTACCGGTAGGTGTCGACCTTGGTCGACACGGCCGATCCACGCCATGCGTGAATCGGATCGCCGGTAGCGGGCGGGGACGTCACGGGCCACGAAACCCCCCGGCCGCGGGGCGGGGTGGGGGGGCGCCCCCCGCCCCGCCGCCCCCCCCCCCGGGCCGGCCCCCGCCGCTACCGGAAAGCCGATCAACCGCGCTGGCGCACGGCCTCGAACAGGCTGACGCCGGCAGCGACGGAGACGTTCAGGCTCTCGATCTCGCCCGGCATCGGGATCTTGACCAGGCCATCGCAGTTCTCGCGGGTCAGGCGGCGCAGGCCATCGGCTTCACCGCCCAGCACCAGCGCGATGTTGCCCTTCAGGTCCAGCTGGTACAGCGAGGCGGTGGCTTCGCCGGCGAGGCCGTAGATCCACACGCCCTGCTTCTGCAGGTCCTTCAGGCAGCGCGACAGGTTGGTCACCGCCACCACCGGGATCAGATCGGCGGCACCGGCCGAGGTCTTGCGCACGGTAGCATTGACCGTGGCCGACTTGTCCTTGGGGATGATCACGGCAGTCGCGCCGGCGGCAGCCGCCGAGCGCAGGCAGGCACCGAGATTGTGCGGGTCCTGCACCTCGTCCAGCACCAGCAGCAGGGCCTTGCCCTCGGCTGCAGTGACCAGGCCTTCCAGCTCGTTCTCGCTGTAGGTGCGGGCGGCGGCATAGCGCGCGGCCACGCCCTGGTGGCGTACCGAACCGCCGACACCGTCCAGCGCCTGGCTGTTCACCTTGCGCACGTCGATGCCCTTGCGGCGGGCGTTTTCCTCGATCTCGGTCAGGCGCGGGTTCTTCGCACCGGCCTCGACCAGCACTTCGCGGACGTTCTCGGCGTCGTTCTCGATGGAGGAGGCGACGGCGTTGACGCCGACAATCCACTGGCTGTTCTTGCTCATGCGGGCGGGGACCGGAAAGGGGGTGGCTATGGTAGAGCATCGGCGCCGACCGCGCTGCGCGCTCGCCGGGCACGGCCCGGCGCTACCCGCAGCTCAGCCTTCGGCGGAGCGGCTGCGCGGCGGCCAGTGCGGGGTGTCGTGGTCGGGGTGCTGGTGGGACACGATGGTGGCCAGGAACTCCAGCGCCGCGACGTCTTCCTCGGTACGTCGCGCCGGCTGGCTGGACAAACTGTCGACGAACGGCAGCTTGCGCTCCACCCCGTACTGGATGGTCGGTGGCAGGCGTTCCGGCTCGTCGAAGGCACCGGCGGCCACGGCCACGCCATCCGGGGCTTCGTAGGTCAGGGGCGTTCCGCAGTCGGCGCAGAAGCCACGCCGCACCACGTTGGACGACTGGAAATAGCGTGGCTGGCCGCGGGTCCAGCTGAACTGCACGCCGCGCACCGACACCAGCGGCGCATAGTAGGCACCGAAGGCCTTCTGGCACATCCGGCAATGGCAGATCGAGCTGTCGGTCAGCTCGCCTCGCGCCTGGAAGCGGATCGCGCCGCACTGGCAGCCGCCGCTGTATTCGGGTTGGCCCTGCATTGTGAGTTCCTCCGAAACGTCGTGCCAACCAACGGTTGGCACCTATCGGGTGAGGTGGGTGCCGACCGGGTGAGGTGGATACCTACCGGGTGAGGTGGGTGCCGACCGTTGGTCGGCACACCTTTCAATACTGCTTCTTGGCGCGCTTGGCCGGCTTGCCACGCTCGGGCAGCGGCGGCAGGCCATCGCCTTCATCCTCACCCTTGTGCTCGACCAGGCGGAAGTCGATCTTGCGCTCTTCCATGCTGGCCTTCAGCACCAGGATGCGCACGCGATCACCCAGCCGGTAGCTGCTGCCACGGCGCTCGCCGGTCAGCGTCTTGCGGGTCGCGTCGAACTTGTAATAGTCCTGCGGCAGCTGGGTCACATGGACCAGGCCCTGCACCTTTGACTCGTCCAGTTCCACGAACAGGCCGAAGCTGGTCACGCCGCTGATCACGCCATCGAACTGGCCGCCTACGTGCTTTTCCATCCACGCGGCGCGGTAGCGCTCGTCGACCTCGCGCTCGGCCTCATCGGCACGGCGCTCACGCTCGGAGCACTGCAGCGCCAGCGCAGCCATCTCGCGTGCGTTGTAGGTGAACTTGTCCAGCGGCTTGCCGGACAACGCGTGCTTGATCGCGCGGTGCACCAGCAGGTCAGGGTAGCGACGGATCGGCGAGGTGAAGTGCGCGTACGCCTCCAGCGCCAGGCCGAAGTGACCGTGATTCTCCGGGCTGTAGATCGCCAGACTCTGGCTGCGCAGCAGCACCGATTCCAGCAGCGTGGCATCGGGGCGATCCCGGATCTTCTTCAGCAGCTTGGTGTAATCGCCCGGACGCACCTTGGACCACGGCGGCAGGCTCAGCTTGAACTCCTTGAGGAATTCCAGCAGGTCGGCGTACTTGGTTTCCGGCGGCTTCTCGTGGATGCGGTACGGGGCCGGCACATGGCGCGACAGCAGGTACCTGGCCGCCTCGACGTTGGCCGCGATCATGCATTCCTCGATCAGCTTGTGCGCGTCATTGCGCACCAGCATGCCGGCCTGGGTGACTTCACCGCGGTTGTCCAGCACGAAGCGCACTTCGCTGCTTTCGAACTCGATGGCGCCGCGCTTGGCACGTGCCTTGGACAGCACCTTGTACAGCTGGTGCAGGCGCTGCACCTGCGGCAGCAGGTCGCCCATCCAGGCCTTGGTATCGGCATCGTCCTCGCCCACCGCCTTCCACACCTGGGTGTAGGTCAGGCGCGCGTGCGAGTTCATCACCGCTTCGTAGAAGCGCGAATGCGTGACCAGGCCGTCGCGGTCGATCTGCATGTCGCAGACAAAGCACATGCGGTCGACCTTCGGCATCAGCGAGCAGATGCCGTTGGACAGCGTCTCCGGCAGCATCGGCACCACGAAGCCCGGGAAGTACACCGAGGTGGCGCGCTTCTGCGCCTCCTCATCCAGGGGCGTGCCGGGGCGCACGTAGTTCGAGACATCGGCAATCGCCACCACCAGGCGGAAACCCTCGGCATTCGGTTCGCAGTACACCGCGTCGTCGAAGTCCTTGGCATCCTCGCCATCGATGGTGACCAGCGGCGTGCTGCGCAGGTCGACGCGGTCGCCGATCATCGCCGGTTCGACCACCAGCGGTACCGAGGCGGCTTCGTCCAACACTTCCTGCGGGAACTCGAACGGCAGCTCATGACCGTGGATGGCGGTTTCCACCACCAGCGAGGCGGTCAGCTTGTCGCCGAGCACGGCGATGATGCGGCCGATCGGCGGGCGGCGGCTGTCCGGCGCCTGGGTCAGTTCACAGACCACCAGCTGGCCATCGCGCGCACCACCGGTCTGGTCCGGCGGCACCTGCACGTTGCGCTGCACGCGCTTGTCGTCGGGCACCACGTAGTTGATGCCCATCTCGATGCTGAAGCGGCCGATCAGGCGGGTCATGCCGCGCTCGAGCACGCGGGCGATGCTGCCTTCGCGACGGCCACGATGGTCGATGCCGGTCACACGGGCCAGCACCTTGTCGCCGTGCATGACCTTGCGCATCTCATACGGCGGCAGGAACAGGTCGTCACCGCCCTCGACCGGGCGCAGGAAACCGAACCCTTCCGGGTTGGCGATCACCACGCCAGTGACCAGATTCAGGGTCTGGATCGGGGCGAAACCGCCGCGACGGTTCTGCACCAACTGGCCGTCGCGGACCATGGCACCGAGCCGGCGCGACAGCGCCTCGGCCCGGTCCGGCGCGGTCAGGCCCAGGCGCGCGCCCAGTTCTTCGGCGGTCTGCGGCCCTTCGCAGCGCTCCAGCAGGGCCAGGATGGCCTCGCGGCTGGCGATGGGCTGTTCGTACTTCTCGGCTTCGCGGGCGGCATAGGGATCGTCGATCACCTTGCCGGTCGGCGGCAGCTTGCGGCCCGGGGCCGGGCCCGGAGCGGCGGCATCGGCGCTGCGGACCTTGCGACCACGCGGTGGTGCGCCGCCTTCATTCAATTCGGGGAACCAGCCCGGCAACGGCTTGCCCGGCTTGGTGGTGCGGGCCGTGCCCGCCTTGGCGCCCTTCTTCGGGGCCTGGCTGCGGGAGGTGCTCCCGCCCTTGCTTGGTTTTTTGGTAGTCATCGCCCTACATGGTAGCCGCTGACGGCGTGCAGAACGGGTCAGCGGCTGTCTTGAAGGCCTTGCATGAAAAATATTCAGGAAGTCGTTGACAGCCTGCGGATTCATCTTCACAATTGCGCCTCTGGAACGCCCAGGTGGCGGAATTGGTAGACGCACTAGTTTCAGGTACTAGCGGGTAAAACCGTGGAGGTTCGAGTCCTCTCCTGGGCACCACGTCGAGAATGAGAAAAACCCGCGAAAGCGGGTTTTTTCATGCCCGTGATTCGGCATCGCCGCGACCGGCGGCCGGCATCACAACAGCGGCCGCAGCACCAGCTCCAGCCCGAGCAGCAGCAGGAAACCCAGGAAGCAGGCGCGGAACACCCGCGCACTGATGCGCTGCCGGATCACCTGCCCCAGCCACATGCCCAGCAATGCCGGCAGCACCGCCAGCGTACTCAGCCCCAGCTGCTGGATGCCGAATGCGCCGTGCAGCACCAGGCCAGTGGTCAGCGAAATCGTCGACACAGTGAACGCCAGTCCCAGCGCCTGCACCAGCTCCTCGCGCTGCAACCCCAGCGACTGCAGGTACGGCACCGCCGGCATCACGAACACGCCGGTGGCGCCGGTCACCACACCCGACAACGCCCCCACCAGCGGCCCCAGCCATCGCTCGCGCCGCTGCGGCACGCGGAACACCGGCGCAAGCAGGGCATAGGCCGCATAAACCACCAGCGCAACGCCCAGCGCAACACGCGACCAGGTGCGATCGACCCGCACCAGCAGCGCTGCCGAACCCAGCGTCACCACCACCACGGCCAGCATCATCGGCCACAGGCGCCGCACGATGTGGCCCAGTGAGGGGCCGGACAACAGCTGCCACGCATTGGTGACGAAGGTGGGGATGAACAGCATCGATGCCGCCGCCACCGGCGACAGCGCGCCACCGAGCAGACCCATCGCCACTGTCGGCAAGCCCATGCCGGTCACGCCCTTGACCACACCGGCCAGCACGAACACCACCACCAGCAGCACGTAGAAGTACATCGATTCATTCATGCCTTCATTGGATCGGCCGGCCGCTCGGCGCACAATGCGGTCTTCCCGGCCTCGCCTTCGGCTGATCCGAAGGCGCAGGCGTTGCGATGAGGGCATCACATGCGGATGGATATCGCCGACCTGCGCCTGTTCCTGGCCATTGCCGAGGCGGGCAGCATCACGGCCGGTGCCGCGCAGGCAAACCTGGCACTGGGCTCAGCCAGTGAGCGCCTGCGCACGATCGAAGCCGATGCCGGTACCCCGCTGTTGAACCGGCACCCACGCGGCGTCAGCCTGACCGAAGCCGGTGCCGCGCTCGCCCACCATGCACGCTTGATCCTGCAGCAGCAGGCACAGCTGCGCGGTGAACTGCAGGCGTTCGCGCACGGTGCGCGCGGCACCCTGCATCTGTATGCCAACACCGCAGCGCTGACCAACTACCTGCCTTCGCGGCTCGCACCATGGCTGGCCGAACGCCCGCGCCTGCACGTGGAACTGCTGGAGCGCACCAGCCCTGAAGTCGTGCGTGCGATCAGTGCTGGCCAGGCCGAGGCCGGCATCATCAGCGATGCCGTCGACGCTGCCGGCCTGCAGCAGCATGTGGTCGCCGAAGATCCGCTGGTGATGCTGCTGCCCGAAGACCACCGCTTCGCATCGCGGCGCAGCGTGGCCTTCACCGATGTTGCCGGCGAGACCTTCGTCGCACTGGCCGATGGCAATGCACTGCAGACCTACATCGAGGACCAGGCGCGCGACATCGGGCGGCGCCTGGATGTACGCATCCGCATGAAGACCTTCGAAGGCGTATGCATCATGGTCGGCCACGGCATTGGTGTCGGCATCGTGCCGCGGACCATCGCCCGCCAGCATCGGCGCAACACGCATACCGTCGCCGTACCGCTCGCCGATGCATGGGCACAGCGCCGCCTGTGCGCCTGTTTTGCCGAGTGGGCGCAGTTGTCATCGGCGATGCGCAGCCTGCTGCTTCACCTGGGCGTACAGCCGCAGAAAAAGGTGTGAAATGTTGTTGACACATCTTCTGTCGCTCCCCATAATTCATCTCCTGAGTCGCCCAGGTGGCGGAATTGGTAGACGCACTAGTTTCAGGTACTAGCGGGTAAAACCGTGGAGGTTCGAGTCCTCTCCTGGGCACCATGACTCAAGATGATCAAACCCGCGAAAGCGGGTTTTTTCGTTTCCGGGGTTTGGCGAGCCTGGCATCGCATCTACCGCTGGAACTGTCGTATCTAGCACCACCCGGCAGTCGCCTGCTGCTGCATACCGCCTCCCGGCGCGTCGTTACCAGACCTTGAACGGCCTCCTTTTGGGGCGCATTTCACGTCAGCCGTTCATTTCGTACTTTTCCTAGTCGAGATTTACCCGATTCCTTTTCGGTGGAAGGCAGATTTACAGAAGCCGGTTGCAGGTGTATCGCCACGACCTGACCAGCGCCCTCCCCCTTCCCCAAAGGACGCACCCATGCAGCGCAGCATCATCTGCCCTCACTGCCATACCGGCTCGAACCACGGCGTACGCGTATGCGTGGGATGCCAGGCCGAGGTCCACTACGGCGCATCGAAGGAGGCCGTAATGCTGGTCTTTGTTGCCGCCATCATCTGCGGCGCACTGGTCGGCAGCCGATTGCAGGCCACGGCTGGCTGGCTCACATGCGGCGCCGTACTTGTGGCGGGAATGTGGGCCATCTCCCGATTGTTCTGCGATCGGGTGGAGTTCAAGCGCGTCTATCGCACGCGCTGAACCTGCGCCACGGCAGGACCCCAAGGGCAGGGCCTGTGCGACCCGCGGTGCACAAACAAAAACCCCGCCTTGCGGCGGGGTCAAAATACAGCACGTGTTTCCAGGGAGTTTCAGTGTCCGCCACCGGCGGCCGCACCTGCGCCTGCGCCAAACGGCGGTTTGGCCAGCCACAGGAACGCGATGATCGCCAGGAAGATCCAGCCCAGCAGGAAGAAGATGTCGTTGAAGCCCATCTGCGATGCCTGGTGGTTGATCATGTTGTTCAGTACCGCTGCGCCATGTTGCAGGTCGCCCTGCCCCATCGCTGTCACCTGGTCCTGCATGCCCGGCTGATAGACCGAGATGTGCTCGGTCAGGTCGGCGTGGTGCACCTGGGTGCGCCGCGCCCACAGCCACGTCGTCAGCGACGCCGCGAAGCTGCCACCCAGCGTGCGCAGGAAGGTGGCCAGGCCTGAGCCCGCCGCGATCTCGCGTCCATCCAGGTCCGACAGCAGGATCTGCAGCACCGGCATGAAGAACAGCGCGACGCCGATGCCCATGATCAGCTGCACGCCCGCCACATGGTTGTAGTCCACCTGCAGGTTGAAGTTCGAACGCAGGAAGCTGGTCATCGACAACACAATGAACGCAATCGTAGCCAGCATGCGCATGTCGAAGCGCGATGCATACTTGCCCACGAACGGGGTCATGATCACCGGCAGGATGCCGATCGGCGCTGTCGCCAGGCCCGCCCAGATCGCGGTGTAGCCCATGTCACGCTGCAACCACTGTGGAATCAGCAACGCCACGCTGAAGAACGCCGCGTAGGCCACCACCATCGCCAGCGTACCGGCGCGGAAGTTCCGATGCCGGAACAGCTTCAGGTCGACGATCGGATCCTTGTCGGTCAGTTCCCAGATCAGGAACACCGTCAGCGTGACCACGGCCACACACGCCAGCACCACGATCTTCATCGACGAGAACCAGTCCTCGTCGTTGCCCAGGTCGAGCACCAGCTGCAGCGCACCGACACCGATCACCAAGGTGACCAGGCCGACGTAGTCCATCTTCGGCTTCTCGATGTGCTCCGGGCGCCCCTTCAGCTGGTTGCCCACAACGAGCGCAGCGAAGATGCCCAGCGGCACATTGATCAGGAAGATCCATTCCCAGCTGTAGTTGTCGGTGATCCAGCCACCGAGAATCGGGCCGCAGATCGGCGCCACCACCGTGATCATCGCCAGCAGCGCCAGTGCCTGCCCGCGTTTCTCCCGTGGATAGATCGAGACCAGCAACGACTGCGTGATCGGGTACATCGGGCCGGCCACGAAACCCTGCAGCGCACGCGACAGCACCAGCATGCCCATGCTCTGCGCCAGGCCGCACAGCAGCGAGGTGATGACGAAGGCCAGCGTGGCCCAGACGAACAGCTTGCGTTCGCCGAAGCGGCGGCTGAGCCAGCCGGTCAGCGGCAGCGCGATGGCTGTGCTGACCGCGAACGAGGTGATGACCCAGGTCGCCTGCTGCGAACTGGCGCCGAGGTTACCGGCGATGGTCGGCAGCGAGACGTTGGCGATGGTGGTGTCGAGCACCTGCATGAACGACGCCATCGCCAGGCCGACGGTGCACAGGGCGACGCTGGGCGGCAGGAACCCGGAGGCCGCACCCGGCGCCGCCGGGGCGCCCGGAGCACCGGGCGCGGCTGGAGCTTGTGCGGACATGGCGACCTCAGCCCACCTTCGCCTGCTGCGGCAGGTTGCCCTGGATGATCGTGTGGATCACCTCGTCGGCATCATGCAGCTGCTTGGCATACACGTCGGTGTCGAACACCGTGCCCTTGGCCGGGGTGCTCGGCAGCACTTCGCCCTTCTGGTCGCGCAGGCTCACTTCGGCCTTCATCGACAGGCCGATGCGCAGCGGGTGTTCGGCCAGCTGCTTGGCATCGATGGCGATGCGTACCGGCACGCGCTGAACGATCTTGATCCAGTTGCCGCTGGCATTCTGCGCCGGCAGCAGCGAGAACGCCGAGCCGGTGCCCAGGCCCAGGCTCTGGACGCGGCCCTTGTACTTCACGTCACCGGCATACAGGTCCGACTTCAGCTCCACTTCCTGGCCCAGGCGCATGTGGCGCAGCTGGGTTTCCTTGAAGTTGGCCTCGACCCACATCTGCTCGGTCGGCACCACCGCCATCAGGGCATTGCCCGGCTGCACGCGCTGGCCGACCTGCACCGAACGACGGGCGACGTAGCCGGTGACCGGCGCAACGATGCCGGCGCGGGCGTTGTTGAGGAAGGCCTGGCGCAGCTGCGCGGCGGCGGCCTGCACATCCGGCTGGGTGGCGATCACGGTATCGTCGACCAGCGCGCGGTTGCGCTCGACCGTCTCGCGCGAACCGGCCACGGCCGCTTCGGCAGCGGCCAGCTCATCGCGGGCGTGGGCCAGTTCTTCGTTGGAGATGGCGCCGGTGGCGGCCAGATCCTTGCGGCGGGCGAAGTCGTCGCGCACGCGCTTCAGGGTCACCTGGCGGGCGTTCAAGTCCGCCTGCGCACCTTCCACGCTGCGGTACAGGCCGCGGGTCTGGCGCACGGTCTTGGCCAGGTTGGCTTCGGCCTGCTGCAGGGCTACTGCGGTGTCGGACGGATCCAGCTGCACCAGCAGCTGGCCGCGCTCCACGCGCATGCCGTCATCGGCGTTGATGGCGACTACGGTACCGGCCACCAGCGGGGTGATCTGCACCTGGTTGCCCTGCACGTAGGCGTCGTCGGTCTCTTCGAACCAACGGCCGAACATGAAGTACCACAGCGCCAGTGCGGCAAGCAGCAGCACGACGATCACGAACAGGCCGCGCAGCAGGTTGCCGCGGCGGTTGGGGGCGGCCGGGGCCGCAGTGTCTTGGGTCTGGCTCATGGCGGAAGTCTTCAGGAATGCGAGGAATCGGAATGGGAGGCGATCGGTGCGCGGTCGGCGTCAGAGGGCTGGAAACCACCGCCCAGCGCCTTGCTCAGGCGCACCGAGGTCTGCACCTGCTGCGACTGCAGGCCGGCCAGCTGCTGCTGCGACTGCAGCAGGGTGGACTGCGCGGTCAGCACGTCCAGGTAGCTGCCGATGCCGGCGCGGTAGCGCTGCTGGGCCAGGTCGAAGGCCGAACGTGCGGTATCCACCGCCTGCTGCTGCGAATGCGCCTGCTGTGCCAGCGAACGCACCGCGTTGACCTGGTCGGCCACGTCGCGCAGTGCATCGAGCACGGTCTGGTTGTAGTTGGCCACCGCCAGGTCGTACTGCGCATCGGTGTTGGCCAGGTTGGCGCGCAGCTTGCCGCCTTCGAAGATCGGCAGGCTCAGCGCCGGTCCGATGTAGGCGAAGGTCGAACTGCTTTTCAGCAGATCGCCCACGTTCGGTGCGACGACGCCAGCCAGTGCGGTCAGGTTGAAGCTCGGGTAGAACTTGGTCCTGGCGACCTTGATCTGCTTGTCGGCCGCTTCCACGCGCCAGCGCGCGGCAACGATGTCCGGGCGACGACCCAACAGTTCGCTGGGCAGCACGCCCGGCAGCTGCAGCGCCATCGGATTCAACGCCTGCGGGCGCTGGATCGACAGGCCACGGTCCGGACCCTTGCCGACCAGCGCGGCCAGCGCGGTGCGGGCCGCATCGATGCGCTGCTGCGCGGCCTGCACCTGCTGCTGCGCGGCGGGCACGCGGGCCTCGGCCTGGCGCACCTGCAGATCACTGTCGATGCCGGCGCTGCGGCGTTGGCGGGTCAATTCCAGCGACTTCTGCGAGCGGCCCAGCTCTTCTTCGGCCACGTCATTGAGCTGCCATGCATACGCCAGGTCGGCATAGGCCTGGGTGATGCCGGTGGACAGGTTCAGGCGTGCAGCCTGGGCTTCGACAGTGGCGGCATGGGCGCCGTCCACGGCCGCTTCCCAGGCAGCGCGCTTGCCGCCCCACAGGTCCACGCCATAGCTGAAATCAAACGCGACCTGGCTGCTGCCAGCGTAATGGCCACCCATCTCGCTGCCGGCCATCGACTCGGGCAGGCGCAGACCGGTGTAACCACCGGACACCGACAGGCTCGGCAGGCGATCGGCACGCGCGGTACCGACCTGCGACTGCGCCTGGCGCAGGCGCGCATCGGCAGCGTCCAGGCTCGGGTGGCCAGCCAGGCCCTCGGCGACCAGCGCGTCCAGCTGCGCATCGCCCAGTGCCTTCCACCAGTCCTGCGCCGGGAAGCCGGTGGCGCTCAGGTCGGTGTCGGCCAGGGTGCGTTCGCTGTGCAGGCTGTCCACGTCGAGCACGTGGCCCTGCGGGTTGAGGCCACGACTGCTGGCGCAGGCGGCCAGGGCCAGGGCCAGCGCTGATACCAGCAGCGCGCGCCCGGACCGGCGGAGAGTGGATTGCGGGATCGGGTTCATGGGGTCGTCAGGGAATCGCGGATTCGGGTGAGGAGGGACAGCAGCTGCGTGCGCTCGTCGGCGGAAAGATCACGCAGGGCGTAATCCATCACCGCGTCGCCACGCAGCTTCAGCCGCGCCCACAGTGCGCGGCCTTCATCGGTCAGCACGATCTGCAGCGCACGCCGGTCCTGGGCATGCGGTTCGCGGCGGACGCAGCCCAGCGACTCCAGCTTGTCCAGCAGGCGGGTCACCGCACTGGGCACCTGGTCGATGGCCTGGGACAGCTCGTTGGCCGTGCACGGAGCCATGTTGGAAAGCACCTTCAACCCGATGTAATGGGTGAAGCCGATACCCAGGTCTTCTTCAGCCATGGACGCGTCGAGTTGACGGACCAGGCCATCGCGCACCTGGCGCAGCAGCAGGCCGAAGCTGGGGGGAGTGGTTGCAGGACAGATCATGGGGGAGCATTCTCTTCCAAAAAAAATATTTCTCAATGGAAATATTCGATCTGGCATCGAATGCTGTGTTGCAGCAGCGGGCTGGATCAACGAAGGCGCCTACCTTAATGATCTGGTCAGGTGGCCCGGTAGTACAATTCAGCCAATGGATGACACATTTCAGCCAGCGGATATGATGAACAAGGCAGAAATCCCCCCTCCCAAGCGGTTGCTGCGCGACGACGCCCTGGATTGGTTCGAGCGCAATGACGGGCCACCGGTTGTCGCCTTCCGCTTCGACAGCCCCTTGGGCCTGGTCCGTGAAGTGGACTGGCACCACCATCAGCGCGCGCAGCTGATCTGCGTCGAACGCGGCCTGTTGACCACCCGCACCTCGCACGGAACGTGGTCACTGGCGCCGGGCTCGGCCGGCTGGATGCCGCCGCTGGAGCCGCATACGGTCACCCTCGACGGCCCGCTGCGTGGCTGGGGCATGGCGCTGGCCGCACCGGCCTGCGCCACCCTGCCCGCCGATCCCTGCGTACTGGGCCTGTCCAAGCTGGCGCAGGCGCTGGCCGACCGCATCTGCGAATGGCCGCTGGGCTACGACACCACGCCCGAGCGCCAGCACATCATCGAGGTGCTGCTGGACGAGATCCGTACCGCGCCGCGCCAGCGCATGCACCTGCCGATGCCGCATGACCGGCGCCTGCTGAAGATCGCCTCGCAGCTGCTGGCCGACCCGTCCGACGAGCGCAGCCTGGCCGAATGGGCGCACTGGGCCGGACTGTCGCCGCGCAGCCTGACCCGCCACTTCCGCGACGAGACCACGCTCAGCTTCGCCCAGTGGCGGCAGCAGGCCCGGCTGTCCGAAGCCCTGCGCCAGCTGACCGACGGCCGCAGCGTGGCCGATATCGCCCACGCGCTGGGCTTCAGCAGCGCCAGCGCCTTCGTCACCGTGTTCCGCCGCCACTTCGGGCTGCCACCGGGGCGCTACCTGGCACGGGCCGGACACGGCCTGGAAACCGGGCTGGACCCTGCGCGCGGCTTGGCATCCCCCGCCGCATCCGGATAATCACAGGATTGCGAGCGGCGACCGCCGTCGCCGCCTCCCGACAACAGGTAACAACGCCGCATGACCGAACTTGCCCGCCCCGTGTTCCACGGATTCGAACAACTGCCGCTGCGCGAGTACGCCGAACGCGCCTACCTCGACTACTCGATGTACGTGGTCCTGGACCGCGCCCTGCCGTTCATCGGCGACGGCCTGAAGCCGGTGCAGCGCCGCATCATCTATTCGATGAGCGAGCTGGGCCTGAATGCCGCGTCCAAGCCGAAGAAGTCCGCGCGCACCGTCGGTGACGTCATCGGTAAGTACCACCCGCATGGCGACAGCGCGTGCTACGAGGCGCTGGTGCTGATGGCGCAGCCGTTCTCGTACCGCTACCCGCTGATCGAGGGCCAGGGCAACTTCGGCTCCAGCGACGACCCGAAGTCGTTCGCGGCGATGCGTTACACCGAATCCAAGCTGACCCCGATTGCCGAAGTGCTGCTGGGCGAACTGGGCCAGGGCACCACTGACTGGGCACCGAACTTCGACGGCACCCTGCAGGAACCGACCTGGATGCCGGCACGGCTGCCGCACCTGCTGCTGAACGGCACCACCGGCATCGCCGTGGGCATGGCCACCGACGTGCCGCCGCACAATCTCAACGAGATCGTCAGCGCACTGCTGCACCTGCTGGACAACCCCGATGCCAGCGTGCGCGACCTGTGCGAGCACGTGCAGGGCCCGGACTATCCGTCCAGCGCCGAGATCATCACCGCGGCCAACGATCTGCGGAACATCTACGAAACCGGCAACGGCAGCGTGCGCGCACGTGCGACCTTCACCAAGGAAGCACACAACATCGTGGTCACCGCGCTGCCGTTCCAGGTGTCGCCGTCGAAGGTGATCGAGCAGATCGCCGCGCAGATGCGCGCCAAGAAGCTGCCGTGGCTGGAAGACATCCGCGATGAGTCCGACCACGCCAACCCGGTGCGCGTGGTGCTGGTGCCGCGTTCCAACCGCGTCGACGCCGAGCAGCTGATGGGCCACCTGTTCGCGACCACGGACATGGAACGCAGCTACCGCGTCAACCTCAACGTGATCGGGCTGGACGGCCGTCCGCAGGTGAAGAACCTGAAGATGCTGCTCAGCGAATGGCTGACCTTCCGCAGCAACACCGTCACCCGCCGCCTGCAGCACCGCCTGCAGAAGGTCGAGCGCCGCCTGCACCTGTTGGAAGGCCTGCTGGTCGCGTTCCTCAACCTGGACGAGGTGATCCACATCATCCGTACCGAGGACGAACCGAAGGCCGCGCTGATCGCGCGCTTCGGCCTGTCCGACGACCAGGCCGAGTACATCCTGGAAACCAAGCTGAAGCAGCTGGCCCGCCTGGAGGAGATGAAGATCCGTGGCGAGCAGGACGAGCTGGCCAAGGAGCGCGAGAAGATCCTCGGCATCCTCGACAGCAAGGCCAAGCTGAAGAAGCTGATCCGCGACGAACTGACCGCCGATGCCAAGAAATTCGGCGACGCGCGCCGTTCGCCGCTGGTGCAGCGCCAGGCCGCGCAGGCCATCGACGAGACCGAGCTGGTGCCGAGCGAGCCGATGACCGTCGTGCTGTCGGAGAAGGGCTGGATCCGCGCCGCCAAGGGCCACGACGTCGATGCGTCCGCCCTGTCCTACCGTGATGGTGACGCCCTGCAGGGCGCGGTGCGTGCGCGCAGTACGCAGCAGGTCGCGTTCCTCGACAGCGAGGGCCGCGCCTACTCGACGCCGGTGCACACCCTGCCCTCCGCGCGTGGCAACGGTGAACCGCTGACCGGCCGCTTCTCGCCGGCCGCGGGCACCAGCTTCGTGACCCTGGCCAGCGCCGAGCCGGACACCCGCTTCGTGCTGGCCTCCACCCACGGCTACGGCTTCGTCACCCGCTTCGAGAACCTGATCGGCCGCAACAAGGCCGGCAAGGCGATGCTGAACCTATCGGCGGGTTCGTCGGTGCTGACCCCGTCGGTGGTCGCCAACGTCGCCACCGACCGCATCGTGGCAGTGACCAGCTCCGGCAACCTGCTGGCGATTGCCGCCAACGACCTGCCGGAACTGGACAAGGGCAAGGGCAACAAGATCATCGAGATCCCCAAGGCCAAGCTCGCCACCGAACGCGTGGTCGCCATCGTGGCCATCAGCCCGGGGCAGACCCTGCAGGTGCGCAGTGGCCAGCGCACGATGGGCCTGAAGTTCAACGAGCTTGACGCCTACCTCGGCGCCCGCGCCACCCGCGGCCACCTGCTGCCGCGCGGCTGGCAGAAGGTGGAAGGGCTGTCGGTGGAATAAAGGCTGGGGCCTTGCTCCTGGTGGGTGTCAACCTTGGTTGACACGCCTTGCCGGAGACCAGACACGAAAAAGCCGGGGCATTCCCCGGCTTTTTCGTTGTCGGCTGGCGGGCGGTGGAGCGGCTGGCTGGCGAAAGCTGGCTGGCGATGCTCCGGTGCTGGCGGGCGACAGAACGCTGTGCTTCTTCTGGTAGAGCCGACCGGGGGGGGGGGGGGGGTTTTTGTTGCAACGAACACCCGGCGGGGCAGACCGGGGGGGAAACGGCGAGGGCCCCCCGCTTTTGAAGAGCAGCCGACCAGCGGTCGGCTCTACCGGGTGGTCACCGGGCATGGCCCGGCGGCGCCTGCGGCTCAGTGCGCCGGAGCGCCGTTGCCGTCGATCTTGCTCAGCTGGTACAGCTCCAGGCCGATGCGCTTGATCAGGCCCAGCTGCTGCTCCAGCCACCAGGCGTGGTCTTCCTCGGTGTCCTTCAGCTGCGCCAGCAGCATGTCGCGGCTCACGTAGTCACCCTTCTCTTCGCACAGCTTCATGCCGGCGGCGAGATTGTTCCGAACCGCGTATTCAGTGTCGAGATCCTTCTGCAGCATCTCTTCCACGGTCTTGCCCGGCTCGGTGGCATGCGGGCGCATGTCCGGGTCGCCGCCGAGGAACAGGATGCGGCGCAGCAGCGCGTCGGCGTGCTGGGTTTCCTCTTCCATCTCGTGGTTCAAGCGTTCGTACAGCGCGAACAGGCCCTGGTCCTCGTAGCGGCGGGAATGGATGAAGTACTGGTCGCGGGCAGCAAGCTCGCCGCGCAGCAGTTCCTTCAGGCAGGCGATGACGTCCGGGTTGCCTTTCATGGGGGGCTCCTGTGAATCGATGTGGCATAGGGTGCCGCATTTCAAAATACGGTGATCTAATCGGAATCAGTCGCAGTTGCGCCTGCGGCTACAATCGGCCCACGAGTTCGGAAAGGACGTGCGATGCGACGTACATGGCGTTGGGTGCTGGGTGTGTTGGTCGCCATCGTGCTGGTCACCGCACTGGCCCTGTGGCTGCTGCTGCGCGGCAGCCTGGCCGACCTGGACGGCGAGCATGCGCTGCCGGGCCTGGCCAAGCCGGTCACCATCGAGCGCGATGCGCTGGGGGTGGTCACCATCACTGCCGGCAGCCAGGCCGACGCGATGCGCGCACTCGGCCATGTGCATGCGCAGGAACGCTATTTCGAGATGGACCTGATGCGCCGCAGTGCCGCCGGCGAGCTGTCGGCGCTGTTCGGACCGAAGGCCATCGACGCCGACAAGCGCATGCGCGTGCACCGCCTGCGCGCCCGCACCGAGGCGCATCTGGATACCGCGCTGGGCGACAACGGCGCGGTCGTGCGCGCCTATGTAGATGGCGTCAACGAAGGCCTTACCGATCTCTCCGTGCGGCCATGGGCCTACCTGCTGCTGCGGCAGTCACCGCAACCGTGGCAGGCCAGCGACAGCGTGCTGGCCGGGCTGGCCATGTACGCCGACCTGCAGGACCCGAACAACCAGACCGAGCTTGCCCTCAGCCGCATCCGTGCGGTGGTGCCGCCGGCGCTGTACGCGCTGATTGCCCACGACGGCACCGAATGGGATGCACCGCTGTTTGGCGAAGCCACCGGCAATGCGATTCTGCCCGATGCCAGCCAGCTCGATCTGCGCACATTGAAGGGAAAGCCGGGCACCGAGCAGGAGGAGGCGGACGTCATCGGCAGCAACAACTTCGCGGTGGCCGGCGCACTCACCGCCGACGGCCGCGCGATCGTTGCCGACGACATGCACCTGGGCCTGCGTGCGCCGGGGCTGTGGTTCCGGGTGCGCCTGCGCTATCCGGACCCGCAGGCCGCCGGCGGCCAGGTCGACGTCACTGGCTTCTCGCTGCCTGGCCTGCCGGCGGTGATCGTCGGCAGCAACGGCCACGTCGCCTGGGGCTTCACCAACAGCTACATCGACACGGCGGACTACCGCACGGAACCGGCCAACGCCACGGTGACCGTGCACGAAGAACGCATCGCGGTGGCCGGCCAGGCCGACGTGCTGTTCCCGGTACGCGAAACCGCCTGGGGGCCGATCCTGCACACCCATGCCGATGGCAGTGGCGATGCCCTGCGCTGGGTCGCACACCTGCCCGGCGCCGTACGCCTGGATTTCGCTGATCTGGCCCGCGCCGGTGACCTTGACGGTGCACTGCACTTCGCCGACCGCGCCGGCATTCCCGCGCAGAACCTGGTGGTCGGCGACCGCAGCGGCCGCATTGCCTGGCGGCTGATCGGCGCCCGCCCTGACCGCGGCCCCGGCTGTGCGCCGGCCGGCTTCAATGCCGCCAGCAACCAGGACTGCGCGCCGTGGCCGATCCGCAGCGATGCCTCGCCTGCATTGATCGATCCCCCCAACCATCGCCTGTGGACCGCCAACGGACGCGTCCTCGACGGCGAGGCGCTGGCTACTGTTGGCAACGGTGGCTATGACCTCGGCGCGCGTGCGCAGCAGATCCGCGACCTGCTCGCCATCCAGGACCGCTTCGACGAACACGACCTGCTGGCGATCCAGCTCGATGATCGCGCCGTGTTTCTGCAGCGCTGGTGGGCGTTGCTGCATGACGTCATCGAACGCAGTGACGACCCTGCTCTGAAGCGCTTGAAGGCGGTCAGCCATCAATGGGGCGGCCGGGCCTCGGCCGGCTCGGTCAGCTACCGGGTGGTGCGCGCGTTCCGCACGCAGGTGATGGATACCCTGTCCGAAGCACTGCTGGCACCGGCCAACGCGCAGCTGGGCGATGACTATCTGGACCCGCGCCTGGCACAACTGGAAGGCGTGGCCTGGCCGATGCTGCAGCAACGCCCCGCCAACCTGCTGCCACCGGCCTACGACAGCTGGGACGCGCTGCTGCTTGATGCCGCACGCCGCACCGAGAGCGAGCTGGCCAAGCAGGGCCCGCTGGCCCAGCGCACCTGGGGAGAGCGCAACACCGCGGCGCTCTGCCATCCCATCGCGCGTGCATTGCCGGACATCGCCAAGCGCTGGCTGTGCATGCCCGCCGACCCGCTGCCCGGCGACCGTGACATGCCGCGCGTGCAGACGCCGAACTTCGGCGCCTCCGAACGCATGGTGGTTTCGCCCGGACATGAGGCCGACGGAATCGTGCACATGCCCGGCGGCCAGAGCGGGCACCCGCTGTCGCCGTACTGGGGCGCCGGCCACGAAGACTGGGTGCATGGGCGGCCGACACCGTTCCTGCCCGGCAAGGCGCAGCACACGATGACGCTGGTACCGGCACTACCGTCCAGCGCTCAGCCCCGGCGTCGCTCGATCAGGTTCAGCAGCGGCCCGGTCATCGCCGTGGTCACCAACGCCATGATCACCAGCACCGCGAACAGCCGATCGCCGAGCAGGCCCAGCTCGTAGCCCAGGTTGAGCACGATCAGCTCCATCAGACCACGGGTGTTCATCAGCGCCCCCAACCGCCACGCTTCGCGCGTGGGCATGCCCGCACTGCGCGCGGCACTGAAGGTGCCCAGCAGCTTGCCGGCCGTGGCCACCGCGATCACCACCACGCACAACACGATATCGCTGGCCTGCAGCGCATCGGCGCGCATGCGCAGGCCGGTCATGGCGAAGAACAGTGGCAGCAGCAGGGTCACCGCGAACGGTTCGACGCGGGCCATCAACAGGTCGCGCAGCTGCGCGTTGGACGATACCGCGACGCCCGCAGCGAATGCACCGAACAACGCGTGGATGCCCAGCATCTCGGTGACCAGCGCACTCGCCAGTGACAGCAGCAGGATACCCAGCAACCAACGTCCCTCACGGCCCGGCGCAATCTGCTGGCGGGCAAACCACGGCTTCACCAGCCCCAGCATCAGCGCCACGAACACGACCACGCACAGCAGGTTGAGGCTGGCCGGCAACCAGCCGCTGGCCTGGGCGGCGGCGACGATCAAGGCCAGCAGGCACCAGGCGGTGGCATCGCCCAATGCCGCGCAGGCGATCGCGGTCTGGCCCAATGGCGTCTGTGTGATCCCACGATCGGCAAGGATGCGCAGCAACACGGGGAACGCGGTGATGCTCATGGAGATGCCGACGAACAATGCGAAAGCAGTAAAGCCCACACCCTGCGGACCGTGCTGCGGATACAGCCAGATCGCCAGCGCCACGCCGAGCACGAACGGCACTGCAATACCGGCATGGCTGACCGTGAAGGCGAAGCGCCGGCGGCCACGCAGCGCCGCCAGGTCCAGCTCGGCACCGGCTACCAGCAGGAACATCAGCACGCCCAGCTGGCTGAGCATGCCCAGCGGACCCAGCGAGCTGGCCGGGAACAACGCACCATGCAGCTGCGGCAGCAGGCTGCCGAGCACCAGCGGCCCCATCATCAGGCCAGCGGCCATCTCGCCGATCACCGCCGGTTGTCCAAAGCGCTTGAGCAGCGCGCCCGCGCCCTTGGCCACCAGCAGCAGCACCAGCAGCTGCAGCAGGAACAGGCCCAGCGGTGAGGCAAGGTGCTGCGCCCAGCTGCCTTCGGCGGCTACCGAGGCACGGGCGACCGCCGCAGGCGCTGCCGGCCCGGCATACCGCGCCAGTAGCACCCCGGCCAGCAATGGCACGCCGGCCCAGGCCAGATAACGCCATCCCCATTTCATCGGCGGCGCCTGGCCCCCGGTCTGTACGCCCATGAACATTCCCCAATGTGCAGGGGGCGATGATACGAAAAAGGGGACGGAGGGGATTAAGTCGTTTGTGGCAAAAACGACTTAATCCCCTCCGTCCCCTTTTTGGGACTTAGGCCAGTGCCTGCTCGTGCACGCCGGCGATCGCGCGGCCCGAGGGGTCCGCCGCCGCGGCGAAGCTGGCGTCCCAGGCAATGGCGGCCGGCGACGAACAGGCGATCGACTTGCCGCCCGGCACGGTCTCGGCCGCCGCACGGCTGGGGAAGAACTGCTCGAACAGGTGGCGGTAGTAGTACGCCTCCTTGGTCTGTGGCGGGTTGTGCGGGAAGCGCTTGTCGGCCGCCGCCAGTACACGGTCGCTCACCTGTGCTTCGGCATGCGCCTTCAGCCCGTCGATCCAGCCGTAGCCGACGCCATCGCTGAACTGTTCCTTCTGCCGCCACAGGATGCTGTCCGGCAGGTAGCCGTCGAACGCCTCGCGCAGCACCGCTTTTTCGATGCGGCGCCCACCGAAGCCGGCACCGACCATCTTGTGCGCGGCATCGAAGCGCATCGCCACATCAAGGAACTCACGATCGAGGAACGGCACGCGCGGCTCCACGCCCCAGGCCATCATCGACTTGTTGGCGCGCAGGCAGTCGTAGTTGTGCAGCGCGTCCAGCTTGCGCACCAGCTCGTCGTGGAATTCACGTGCATCCGGCGCCTTGTGGAAGTACAGGTAGCCACCAAAGATCTCATCGCTGCCCTCGCCGGACAGCACCATTTTCACGCCCATCGCCTTGATCCGCCGTGCCAGCAGGAACATCGGCGTCGAGGCGCGGATGGTGGTGACGTCGTAGGTTTCGATGTGGCGGATCACTTCCGGCAGCGCGTCGAGGCCTTCCTCGAAGGTGTATTCGAAGCCGTGATGCACGGTGCCAAGAGCCTCGGCAGCGATCGCCGCAGCAGCAAGATCCGGCGAACCCTTCAAGCCGATCGCGAACGAATGCAGGCGCGGCCACCAGGCTTCGGTCTGCCCGCCATCCTCGATGCGGCGACGCGCATAGCGCGCGGCAACGGCCGCCACCAGCGACGAGTCCAGGCCACCGGACAGCAGCACCCCATACGGCACGTCGCTCATCAGCTGGCGCTCCACCGCATGCTCGAAGGCCTGGCGCAGTTCGGCCAGGTCGGCCTGGCGGCCCTGCACGTCGGCATAGTCGCGCCACGGTTGCTGGTAGTAGCGCACCAGCTCACCGCTGGCACTGTCGAAGTAGTGACCCGGCGGGAACTGTGCGACGTCGGCACAGGTATCGACCAGCGCCTTCATTTCCGAGGCCACGCGCAGGCGCCCCTGGGTATCGTGGCCCCAGTACAGCGGCACCACACCGACCGGGTCACGCGCCACCAGCACGCGCCCGCTGTCGCGGTCCCACAGCGCGAAGGCGAAGATGCCGTTGAGCTGTTCCAGCCACTGCGCCGGCGAACTGCCCTGGCGATACAGCGCATTGATCACCTCGCAGTCCGAGCCGGTCTGGAAGTCGTAGGCGGTGGTCAGCGCCGCCTTCAATGCCTGGTGGTTGTAGATCTCGCCGTTCACCGCCAGCGCCAGCTGGCCATCGGCCGACAGCAGCGGCTGCGAACCACCGGCCGGGTCGACGATGGCCAGCCGCTCATGGACCAGCAGCGCACCTTCGTCGAGGTACACGCCGCTCCAGTCCGGGCCACGGTGGCGCTGGCGCTGCGACAGTTCCAGCGCATGGCGGCGCAGGGCGGGAAGATCGTCACCGGCCTGCAGGCCGAAGATTCCGAAGATCGAACACATGGGAGAGCTCCTGTTGGGGGATTTCACGGGTGGGAGGGTGTTCGACCGGCCATCCAGGCCCGGGTGGGGCTGCGCCCGGGCACAAAAAAACCCGCATCGGCTGATGCGGGTTTTCTGGTGTCCGGGCGTGTGTTGCTGTCTATCTACCCAGGGCGCAGTCCCGCATCGGCCGCGCACGATTATTCGCGCGCAGATTATTGCGGTTGTTGTTATTGACGGCGGTGACCAGACGGATCGACATGGCATCGACCCTACCCCGGTTTCCGGCACGGCGCAACCGTTGCGTTGGCAACCACTCCCCGGCGCGCATAATGGCCCGCCGTGAAACGTGTAATGGAAATGCAACACCGCACTGGACGCAACGCGGCGCTGGCCGCCCTGCTCTGCCTGGGCCTGGCCGCCTGCCAGACCCTGCCTCCGCCCTCCACGCTGCCGCTGGCGCAGCAGCAGGCACTGGAGCAACGCGGCACCGACGGCAGCTTCGACGGAGCCTGGGACACTGCGCAGACCTTCGAACGTTTCAACGATCCGCGCGCCGTCGCCTACTACGAGCGTGCTGCCGCGATCACGCCCTGGACCTTCCACAACACCAAAGCGGAAGAAGCACTGGGCCGGATCTGGATCTCCGGTACGCTGCAGCATGCCGACAGCCCCCACATCAACCCGGCACCTGTCCTGCGCACGTCCTGGCGACGTGGCGAACGCGCCTATCTGGCGGCTGCCAACCACGGCAATCCCTATGCGTTCTACGGGCTCGCCAAGGCCTATCGCCAGCGAGGCGACGCGCAGCAGGCGCTGCGCTGGGACCTGCGCGGAATGATCTACGAGCGCTACCCGAGTTCGTCGTCGCGACTGTCGGATGCGGTGGCCGCACAGGGTGACACCGTGCATCCGCTGGTGGCGCAGATCCAGCGTCGTGCCGAGCACGGCGACGCCGAAGCGCAGGTCGACCTGGGCGCGCTGCTGGAGAAAGGCATGGGACTGCCGCGCGATCCGGCGCGTGCGCTGCAGCTGTACCAGCGCGCCGGTGAGAAGGGCAATGTGTTCGGCCAGTACTTCGCCGGGCTGCTGCTGGGCCGCAGTGCGCCGGGTGTGGAGAAAGACACCGACGCGGCGGCGCGCTGGTTCGCCAGAGCCGAGGCGCAACACTTCTACATGGCCGCGCCAAGTTACTGGAAGAAAGCGGTCGAGCCGCCGTTCTTCATTTTTTCAGAGTAGAGAAGCGGCCCCGGCGGGAGGCGTGCCGACCAACGGTCGGCACCCACCCTCGCGGGATTCATTCCGTCATGGGGTTCCCACCAGCAGCCGTTCCACCAGGCGCTGGTACAGCCCCGGCAACGCTTCCAGATCGTCCACGCGCACGTTCTCATCCACCTGGTGGATGCTGGCGTTGACCGGCCCCACTTCGATGCACTGCGCACCCAGTGGCGCGATGAAGCGTGCATCTGACGTGCCGCCGCCGGTGCTTTCTTCCGGCGCACGGCCGATGTGCTCGGCCAGCACCGCACGCGCGGTGGCGCGCAGCGTGCCTTCCGGGGTGTAGAACGGCTCGCCGCTGCGGTGCCACTTCAGCGTGTACTGCAGGCCATGGCGGCCCAGCAATGCGGTGATCTCCGCCTCCAGCTTCGGTGCATCCCAGTGCGGGTTGTAGCGGATGTTGAAATCCACCTCCAGCTCGCCGGGAATCACGTTGTTGGCACCGGTGCCGGCATGGATGTTGGAGATCTGCAGGCTGGTCGGCGGGAAGCTCTCATAACCTTCATCCCAGCGCCTTGCGCTCAGGTCGGACAGTGCCGGTGCCGCCTGATGGATCGGATTGCGCGCCTTTTCCGGGTACGCCACATGCCCCTGCACGCCCTGCACGCGCAGCTTGGCCGACAGGCTGCCACGACGGCCTACGCGCAGCAGGTCACCCAGCGTCGAGGTAGACGATGGCTCTCCGGTAATGCACCAGTCGATGCGTTGGCCGCGCTCGGCGAACAGCCGTGCAACGTGACGCACACCATCGATGGCATCGCCTTCCTCGTCGCTGGTCAGCAGTACCGCCAGCGTGCCAGGGTGATCGGGATGTGCGGCGACGAACTGCTCGGCGGCGACCACGAACGCCGCCACGCTGCCCTTCATGTCGGCGGCGCCACGGCCGTACAGCACGCCGTCACGGATCTGCGGCGTGAACGGGTCGCTGGCCCAGGCCTCGCGCGGGCCCGTCGGCACCACGTCGGTATGGCCCAGCAGCACCAGCACCGGCGCGCCCTGGCCATGGGTCGCCCACAGGTTGTCGACCTCGCCCAGGCGCAGGTGATCGCACTGGAACCCGGCCTGCTTCAGGCGTGCCGCCAGCAGTGTCTGGCAGCCAGCATCATCCGGCGTCACCGAGGGTCGTGCGATCAGTTCGCAGGTCAGGTCGAGGACCGCACTCATGCGTCACCCACGCCGAAGCGGGCCTTGAAACCGTTGTCGCTGAAGCCCTGGCTGACCGTGCCATCGGCCGTGACCACCAGCGGACGCTTGATCAGCTGCGGGTATTCACGCAGCAGCAGCTTCCATTCGGCCTCGGAGTCGGCGGCCTTGCGGTTGTCCGGCAACTGCCGCCAGGTGGTGGACGACTTGTTCACCATCGCGGCCAGGCCCCCCAGCTGCCCAGCCCACGCCAGCAGTGTTTCCGGGCTCGGCTTGTTCTCGCGGTAATCGACGAAGGTGTAAGGCACGCCGAAGCGGTCCAGCCATTTGGTCGCCTTCTTGCAGGTATCGCAGTTCTTCAAACCGTAGACAGTGGTGCTCATGGCCATCTGTGATGCTGGAAAACAGAGGGCCAGAATCTCACAACAGGCGCTCGGACACGACCCGGAACGGCACCCGTGGCAGCCGGAAGGCCAGCCCTTCCTGCAGCGCCAAGTCCATCGCCTGCAGCCGCGGACACTGCTGCTCACCGATCAGGCGCAGGGGCTGCAGGCTGTCGATCTCCACCGGCAGCGCGATGCGGGTGCTGGCCCAGCGGCCGTCGCAGGTACGGGCGATGGCCTCGTCCTGGCAGGTGAGGAAACGCAGCAGGGCCTGGTGGCCGTCCAAGGCCGCCGACCACACCGCCGCATCCTCCCAGCCTGCAGCGGCCTGCCACTGCAGGTGCAACCTCGGCGCACTGCCCTGCCCGCCTTCGATCAGGGTGTGCCCATCGCCATCGGTGCGCACCACATGCTCGAAGCGTGTGGACAGGTGCGGCTGCATGGCATCGCTGAAAGCGCGCGCGCCGGCGACGAAGGCCAGCTGGTCCATCACGTTGCGATCGAACAGCACCACCGGCGCCCCATCCGGAGCGTCGTCGCGACGCAGGTACCAGCGCCAGTTGCTCTGCCTGGGAGACGGCATCAGCAAACGCAGCGGCCCGGCCAGCGCGGGCCCGAAGTGCCCGTGCCGGTAGCTGAGGATGGTGTAGGGCGTGCGCCCGGCGTGGACCACGTAGTGATGGCCTGGTGGTGGCATCGGCGCGTGGCGTACGTCGATCCACCAGCTCACGTAGACCACATCGCGCACGTCACTGACCAGCGCCGGCATCGGCCAGCGCCGCGACAGTGCACGGCGCAGCCGGGTCCAGCGCGGGGCGTGCAGCAGGCGCGGCAGCATCCGCCCGACCAGGGTGTCGGACGGATGCTGGTAGATCGCGGACTGCGCCAGATCCTCCGGCGCCGTCATCCTCAGTCGGCCAGGCCGCGCAGCAGGTCGTTGACGCTGGTCTTGCTGCGGGTCTTGGCATCAACCTGCTTGACGATCACCGCGCAGTACAGCGAATGGGTACCGTCCTTGCTCGGCAGCGAGCCGGACACCACCACGCTGTACGGCGGGATGTAACCGTAGGTGATTTCGCCGGTGGCACGGTTGTAGATGCGGGTGCTCTGGCTGAGGAACACGCCCATGCCGATCACGCTGTGGTGGCCGACCACCACGCCTTCCACCACTTCCGAGCGCGCACCGATGAAGCAGTGGTCCTCGATGATGGTCGGGCTGGCCTGCAGCGGCTCCAGCACGCCGCCGATGCCGGCGCCGCCGGACAGGTGGCAGTGCTGGCCGATCTGCGCGCAGGAGCCGACGGTGGCCCAGGTGTCGACCATGGTGCCTTCGCCGACATAGGCGCCGATGTTGGTGAAGCTCGGCATCAGCACCACGTCCTTGCCGAAGTAGGTGCCGCGGCGGGCGATCGCGCCCGGCACCACGCGCACGCCGCCACGGCGGAACTTCGCCTCGTCATAGCCGGCGAAGCGCGATTCGACCTTGTCCCAGAACGGCGCCGGACGGGCGTCGACCACGGCCATGTCATTGACACGGAAGTACAACAGCACGGCCTTCTTCAGCCACTCGTTGACCTTCCAGCCACCCTGGCCGTCCGGCTCGGCAACACGGAACTCACCGCTCTCCAGGCCGTCAATCACGCGGTTGACCAGCGGCTTGGTCGAGCCTTCCAGCTCGTGCAGGGTCAAGGTAGCGCGGCGCTCGAAGGCACTCTCGATGCCGAACTTCAGCTCTTCCACGCCCGGGGCTGAAGGCTTGCGCAGCGACTTGCGGGCGATGGTTTCGGCGCGGACCGCTTCGGCACTCTTGGCCGGCGCCGGCTTCTTCACAGCACGCTTCACCGCAGCCGCTTTCTTCGCCGGGGCCGTCACCGCAGCCGCTTTCTTCGCCGGGGCCTTCACCGCAGCGGGCTTCTTCGGCGCTGGGGTCTTCTTCGCGGCCGGTGCGGCAGCAGCAGGTTTCCGGGCCGCTGCGCTCTTGGGGGTCGCGGCGGTCTTCTTGGCGGGCTTGGTGGCCATCAGGCGGGGTCTCCGGCGTTTCGATCAGGGTCCAGGCAGGCCAGCATCGCGTCATGCAGCTGCTGCCGGGCAGGTTCAGTCAGGGGGAGGTCGTGCTCGTCACTGATCACGAAGGTGTCTTCGGCGCGTTCGCCGAACGTGGCAATGCGCGCATCATGCACGCGCAGGCCCTGATTGCGCAGCACGAACGCCACATCGGCCAGCAGGCCGGGGCGGTCGGGGGCGACCAGGGCGAAACGGGTTGCGCCCGGCTCATCGCGGAATTCGATGCGCGGGGCGAAGCGGAAGTGCCGCAGCTGCCGTGGCACCACCCGGCGTGACGGCCGCAGGCGCGACAGGTCACCACTGAGTGCCTCGCGCAGCGCCGCTTCCAGGTTGGCACTGCTGCCATCGGCGAAGGTATCGGCCGGGTTCACTTCGAAGGTATCGAAGATGGTATCGGCCGGACCGTCCAGCACGCGTGCGCGGTGGATGCCGTAGCCCTTGCGGTCCAGCGTCATCACGATCGCGGCGAACAGGCCGTCGCGGTCCGGCGAATGCACGAAGACTTCCAGCGCAGGATCGTCGACACTGATCCGGCGTACCTTCACCAGCGCCTGGCCCTGCTTCACCGGCACCAGCGCGGCAGCCTGCCAGGCCAGCTGCTCCGGGCGCAGGCGGATGAAGCCTTCGTCGGGCATCACCGCGAACTGGCGATCGATGGTGGCATCGTCGTAACCCCGCTCGCGCACCAGCGCGCGCACGCTGTCACGCGCTTCGGCCACGCGCTCGGCCGCCGGCACCGGGTGTTCCAGCCCCTCGCGCAGCGCGCGCCGGGTGGCGAAGTACAGGTCGGCCAGCAGGCGGTCCTTCCATGCATTCCACAGCTTGGGGCTGGTGCCGGCGATGTCGGCGCAGGTCAGCAGGTACAGGTAGTCCAGGCGGTCGCGGCTGCCGACCAGGGTGGCGAAGCGATGGATCACCTCCGGATCGGCGATGTCCTGCTTCTGCGCGGTCACCGACATGCGCAGGTGCTGTTCGACCAACCACGCCACCAGTTCGGTGTCGGACGTGCTCAGCGCATGCGCCTGGCAGAACGCGCGCGCGTCCACCGCGCCCAGCTCCGAATGGTCGCCGCCACGGCCCTTGGCGATGTCATGGAACAGGCCGGCCAGCAGCAGCAGCTCGGGCTTGCGCAGGCGCGGCCACACTTCGTGCGCGATCGAGAAGCGCTCGTCGGCGCGACTGCTGGCGAACAGGCCGATGTTGCGCAGGACCATCAGCGTGTGCTGATCGACGGTGTAGACATGGAACAGGTCGAACTGCATGCGCCCGCTGACCTGGGCGAACGCGGGAATCCACTGGCCAAGCACGCCCAGCCGCGCCATGCGCGAGAGCGTATCGACCGGGCGCTGGCCGCGCAGCAGCGCCAGGAACTGCTCGCGTGCATCGGCATCAGCCTGGTCGTAAGCCGGCAGCAGTGGCAGCGCTTCGGCCAGCGCACGCGCGGTCAGCGAATGCAGGCCGCGCACCTGCGGATTGTTGGCCCAGCTGGCGAACAGCGCGAACACCTGGCCGATGTCGCCGCGCGGCCAGTCGGCTTCGTTGGCCGCCAGGTAACCACGGCGCAGGGAAAAGCCCACGGTCAGCGGCTCCGGCTGCGCCTCGCCATCGAACTGTTCCTCGAAGCGCTGCAGCAGGCGGTCGCTGATCCGGCGCACGACCAGCGCGGCGCGGTAGAAGCCCTGCATCATCTTCTCGACACCGAGGTTCTCGGCATCGTCTTCAAAGCCCAGGCGTGCCGCCAGGGTCTTCTGGTAATCAAAACGCAGGCGCTCTTCCGGGCGACGCGCGACCAGATGCAGGCCAAAGCGCAGCCGCGCCAGCACCGCACGTTCGCGCTTCAGTGCTGCCGCTTCGTCTGCGCCCAGATGGCCGAGCCCGACCAGCGCCTCCAGGTCACGCACGCCGAAGGCACGCAACGCCATCCAGCCAAGCGTATTGAGATCGCGCAGGCCGCCGGGGCCATCCTTCAGGTCCGGCTCCAGGTTGTCGGCGGTATCGCCGAAGCGCTGGTGTCGGTTGCGCAGCTCTTCCAGCTTGGCCAGGAAGAAGGTGCGCGCCGGCCACAGTTCACGATCGTCGACGGCCTCGCGCAGCGCGCGGCGCGCCACATCATCGGCCAGGATCGGGCGCGCCTCGATCAGCGCGGTCAGCACGGTCTGGTCCACTGCCGCCTCGCGGCACTGCGATGCAGAACGCACCGCATGGCTGACGGCCAGCCCGCAATCCCATAGCAGCGCGAACAGGCGCGCCAGCGCCGCCTCATGGGCCAGCTGTGCCGGCGGATCGCCGAACACCAGCAGGTCGATGTCCGAACGCGGAAACAGTTCACCGCGGCCATAGCCGCCGACCGCGAACAGCGACAGCCCGCTGTCGGCCGGCAGGCAGCGCTGCCAGGCCAGGCGGATCAGATGGTCGGCAGCGCGCGCGCGCAGCGCCAGCAGGCGCTCGATGTTGTCGCCCTGGTCGAAGCGGCGGTACAGGCGCGCGTCGGCCTGCTGCAGCGCCTGGCGCGCGGCAGCAGCCCAGTCCGGGTCGTTGAGCGACGCGGCCGGCGTGTCCAGCAGCGAACTCGCCGGCAGCATCCTCAGGAGACCTGCGACTCGCCCGGCGACAGGGTCAGCACGTCCACGCCGGTCTCGGTGACCGCGATCATGTGCTCCCACTGTGCCGACAGCTTGCGGTCCTTGGTCACCACGGTCCAGCCATCCGGCAGCACCTTGTTGTAGCGGGTGCCCTCGTTGATCATCGGCTCGATGGTGAAGGTCATGCCAGGCTGCAGCACCAGGCCCTGGCCCGGGCGGCCGTAATGCACCACCTGCGGTTCATCGTGGTAGACCTTGCCGATGCCGTGGCCGCAGTACTCGCGCACCACGCTGAAACGCTCGCCTTCGGCATAGCTCTGGATGGCATGGCCGATGTCGCCCAGGGTCGCGCCCGGACGCACCGCGCGGATGCCGCGCCACATGGCTTCGTAGGTGGTTTCCACCAGGCGGCGGGCCATCACCGACGGGGTGCCGACGAAGTACATGCGGCTGGTGTCGCCGTGCCAGCCATCCTTGATGACGGTGACGTCGATGTTGATGATGTCGCCATCCTTGAGCACCTTCCCTTCGCTGGGGATGCCATGGCAGATGACGTTGTTGACCGAGGTGCACACGGTCTTCGGGAAGCCGCGGTAGCCGACGTTGGCCGGAACGGCGCCCTGCACGTTCACGATGTGGTCGTGGCAGATGCGGTCCAGTTCCTCGGTGGTGACACCGGGCTTGACGTGGGGGGTGACGATGTCGAGCACTTCGCTGGCCATGCGGCCGGCGATTCGCATCATCTCGATTTCCTGCGGGGTTTTCAGATTCACGCTCATGGCCCCCATTATCGCCGATCCGGCCACAATCTGAACGAACGCCACCCAACTGGCGATCCGGGCCATGCACGGTTCCGGCAAGGAAAGTGAAAGCGTGATCGCCGCCCCCCTTTCGCCTCCCTGTTTATCACGGAATACAGACACTTACGCCTCCTAAGCTGGGGTCACCGTCGCCGAAGCGGTGCCGAACGTGCCGCCTTCGCCTTGTTCAACGGACCTTCGGGTCAGGGAGGTTGTCCATGCGATCCGCGCTTCGTTCCCCGCTTGCCTGGGCCCTGGCCGGGGTGCTGCTGTCCGGCCCGGCCCTGGCCGCAGACACCACCACCTTCAATGTCACCCTGGTGGTGACCAAGGCCTGCACGATCACGGCTGCTGCCGCCACCAACGTTGACTTCGGCACGGCGGCCTCGACCACCGCGACCCCCACCCTGGGCCAGGGCACGGTGACCGCCCAGTGCTCGGCACTGACCCCGTACACGATTTCACTGAATGCGGGTGCCAATGCCAGCACCGCCAATGACGTCACCACTCGCCGGATGAAGAACACCAACGCCGCGGTGACCGCCAACAACTACGTCGGCTACCAGCTCTACCAGGACGCCGCGCACACCCTGGTCTGGGGTGCCACCTCCGGCACCAACACCCAGGCTGGCATCGGCACCGGCCTGGCCGTGCCCTACATCGTCTACGGCCAGATCCTGAACCTGAGCACCAACAACCCGGCGACCGGCAACTACCTGGATACGGTTACCGCCACGATCACCTATTGATGGAGCACGCCCGCATGGCCGGACCCCGCCCGTGGCGCGCCACCGGCGTGGCGCTGCTCGTCCTGAGCCTGGTATTCGCCGCCCCGGTCGAAGCCACCAGCCTGCAGGTCGCCCCGACCAGCCTGCAGCTGGAAGCGCGCCAGCGTGCCGGCGAGCTTTGGCTGACCAACAGTGGCACCTCGCCGGTGAAGCTGCAGGTTCGGGTGTTCCGCTGGGTGCAGCAGGACGGCCAGGAGCAACTGTTGCCCACCGATGAACTGGTGGTCACCCCGCCGATGCAGGAACTGGCTGCCGGGCAGCAGCAGCTGGTCCGGGTGATGCGTCCGGACAGGACGCCACCGCCGGCACAGCAGTACTACAGGCTGATTGTCGACGAGGTGCCCGACCTGGCCACCCGCGCCGACGGCATGCAGTTCGTGCTGCGCTATTCGATACCGGTGTTCGTGCAGCCCGCCGCCGGCAAGCTTGCGCCGCAGCTGCAGGCCCGCCTGGTGCAGTTGCCCGATGGCCGCAACGGCGTCGAGGTGGCCAACGCAGGCAACAGCTATGCGCAGATCGCCGATCTTGCGCTGGGCAGCCCCACGCGCCCACGCATCGTGCATCCCGGACTGCTGGGTTACGTGCTGCCCGGGCAGGTGATGCGCTGGCCGATCGAGCGCACGGCGATCGACCGCGACAACGACCAGATCACGGCCAAGCTCAATGGCGAGTCGGAACAGACGCCGCTGTCGCCCCCATCGGCTCGCTGAGGCGTTGATGGGCGCGCTGCTTGCTGCCCTGGCTCCTGCGGCGACCCAAGCCGCCGATGTGTCCGGTGCAGCGGCTACCGCCACCGCCGATGTATCAGGCATCTCCGCCGATGCGATGCTGCCACCGCCCACACCGTTGACCGCCAACCAGACGCAGTACCTGGACGT
This sequence comes from Stenotrophomonas sp. TWI1409, assembly GCF_039673015.1. Classification (NCBI taxonomy): domain Bacteria; kingdom Pseudomonadati; phylum Pseudomonadota; class Gammaproteobacteria; order Lysobacterales; family Lysobacteraceae; genus Stenotrophomonas; species Stenotrophomonas sp. TWI1409. The sequence goes on along the minus strand of NZ_JBDJKU010000004.1, from coordinate 48,083 downwards.
TTCGCTCAACAGCACCCCACGCGGACTGCTGCCTTTCATCGAGAACCGTGGCCGCCTGCAGGCCAGCCCCGACGTACTGCGCCAGCTCGGCTTCAACGCCCACGGCGATGCACCGGTGTACCTGGACCAGATCAGCGGCGCGGTGGTGCGCTATGACGCACGCCTGCAGACCCTGGCGCTGGACGTGCCACTGGACCAGCTGACCCTGCCAACCACCGTGCTCAGCCGCCCGCAGACACGCGCGCCCGCAGGCAGTGCCTCACCCGGACTGCTGCTCAACTACGACGTGTATGGCAGCCGGGTGGATACGCTGGGCAACCTCAGCCTGAGCTCCGAACTGCGCCTGTTCGGCGTCGGCAACGGCACCTTCGAAAACACCGCGGTCAGCAGGCGCTACCAGCAGCCTGGCGACCGTCGCTGGCGAGGGGAGAGCGTGCGCCTGGATACGCGCTGGAGCCTGGATTTCCCCGACCAGGCGATGACGCTGGAGGTCGGCGATTTCTACAGCGGCTTCGTCGACTGGACCCGTCCGGTGCGCCTGGGTGGCCTGCAGATCGGTCGCAACTACGGCCTGCAGCCCTATCGCGTGCTGACCCCCACGCCCAGTTTCCTCGGCCAGGCGGTGGTGCCGTCCACGGTCGAGCTGTACGTCGATGGCCTGCGCCAGTACAGCGGCCAGGTCCCGGTCGGCCCGTTCCAGCTGGCCGCACAGCCGGGCATCAGCGGCACCGGCAGCGCACAGGTGGTGGTCACCGACGCATTCGGCCGCATGCAGACACTGGATTTCAGCTTCTATGGCACCCAGCAACTGCTGGCCAAGGGCCTGTCGGACTGGTCGGTCGGTGTTGGCCAACTGCGCGAGGACTTCGGCCAGCGCTCCTTCGCCTACGACGACCGCACCGTGGCCAGTGCCAGCTGGCGCGGCGGCATCAGCGATACCTTCACCGGTGAAGCGCATGCCGAAGGCGGCGGTGGCCTGGCCCAGGCCGGCATCGGCGGCGGGTGGCTGCTCGGCGGCGCGGGCGTGTTCAACGCCGCCTATGCGCACAGCAACTACCAGGGCCTGCAGGGTGGCCAGTGGGCGCTGGGTTACAGCTGGAACAACCGCCGACTCAACGTCAATCTGCGCACCGTGCGCAGCCATGGTGATTACCGCGACCTGGGCGCACTGCAGGGCAACCTGCCACCCAGCATCAGCGAACAGGCCACGGTCGGCGCCGACCTGCTGCGGCTGGGCACGCTCAGCGCCAGCTACCTGCGCCTGCGCTACCCCGATGGCGAAGACAACCGCTACGCCAGCCTGTTCTGGTCGCGGACCTGGAGCCAGCGCTGGTCAGCCTACCTCTCGGTGAACCAGAACCTGGACCAGAGTGATGACCGCAGCATCTATCTGTCGGTAACCGCCAGCCTGGGCAACAACCGCCAGGCCAGCCTGTCCAGCCAGCGCAATGGCGACAGCCAGACCTGGGTGGCCGACGTCACCCAGCCGGTGCCCGGCGATGGCAGTGCAGGCGGCATCGGTTGGCGCGCGCAGGTGCGCCACGGCGAGGACGGCAGTGGCGGCCTGGCCGAAGTCGGCATCCTCAATGACGTCGGCCGCTACTCCTTCGGGGCCTCGCGCCAGGGCGGGCTCAACTATGCCTACGGCAGCGCCAGTGGCAGCCTGGTCTGGATGGGCGGGCACGCGTTTGCCACCCGCGAGGTCTCCGATGCATTCGCGGTGATCAGCACCAATGGTGTTGGTGGCGTGCCGGTGCGGCTGGAGAACCGCCTGATCGGCGTCACCGATGATCGTGGCCTGTTGCTGGTCAGCCCGCTGCTGTCCTGGCAGCGCAACCGGGTCTCGATCGACACCCTGGACCTGCCCGAGGACATGCGTGCCGACCGCATCGAGGACTGGGTGACGCCGCGCCAGCGCGCTGGGACCCACGTGACATTCCAGTTGCGCTCGCGGCCCTCTCTGAGCCTGACGCTGCAGAGCATGGACGGGCAGCCGCTGGAAGTGGGCAGCGAAGTGCAGTTGCCCGGCGGACGCCAGGCCACGGTGGGCTATGACGGCCTGCTGTATCTGGAAGACGTCGCTGCCGGCAGCGTGCTGTACATCACCACCAGCCGCGGCCAGTGCCGGGTGAAGGTACCCGAGCAGCCCAAGGTAGTGGCGTCCGGCGCCCGGCCGAAGCCGGCACCGCTGCCGTGCATCCCGGAGGTGGCGCAATGAGAGTGCTGCTGCTCGGCATGCTGCTGTTCGCCGGCCTGCTCGTGGCACTACCGGCCCAGGCGACAGCGGTCTGCACGGCAACCGCGAACCCGACTCTGCCGTTCGGCAACATCAACAGCAACGCTCCCGGCCCTACGGCGGCGACGCTGAACATCACGGTGACCTGCACCACCGCCGCACTGAGCCTGCTGGCCACCACCGGCGTCCGCGTCTGCGTGGGTATCGGCGCAGGCAGTGGCGGCGGCAGCACCTCCACCTTCCGCACGATGTCCACTTCCAGCAGCGACACCATGAATTTCCAGCTCTACAACAACGCCAGCTACGGCCAGGTCACCGGCCTGGTGCCACGCGGCACGCCGCCGGCGCAGGAACTGACCATGAGCTACAACGTGCCGCTGCTGACCGGCGGCAGCGGTGCGCAGTCCGTGCAGCTGTTCGCGCAGATCCCCGCCAACCAGATCCTCGCTTCGGGTGCTTACAGCAGCACCTTCAGTGGCGCCAACGTGGTGCTCACCTGGGCCTGGAATGAAGTCCTGCTCGGCAACGCCACCGTGCCGGCCACCTGCAACGGCGGCGCAACCGGCACCAACAGCGCCAGTGCGGCCTTCAGCTTCACTGCCACTGCCAACGTGCTGCCGCAATGCGGCAGCTACGTCACCACCAACATGGACTTCGGCAACGTCACCGGCAGCATTTCCGCCAACATCGACCGGACCGCCACGCTCACGCTGACCTGCCTGAAGAACACCGCCTACCAGATCAGCCTCAACAACGGCCAGAACAACCCCGCCGCCTCCACCACCCGGCGCATGGCCACCACCATTGGCAGCGGCACCTACTACCTCCCCTATGAGCTGTACCGCGACGCCGCGCGCAGCCTGCGCTGGGGCAATACCCTCAATGTCGATACCGTTGGCGGCACCGGAAATGGCAGCGCGCAGCAGCTGACCATCCATGGCCGGGTGCCGCCGGTCACCGGCCAGCCCCCGGCCGGTACCTACAACGATCTGGTGCAGGTGACGATCACTTACTGACCTGTGTGCCGACCAACGGTCGGCATCCACCGGGATGGATTGGAATGGTCGGCACCCACCGGGGTGGGTTTGGAATCGTCGGCACCCACCGGGGTGGGTTCCGGTAGATCCACGCCGTGCGTGGATGTGCGCATCCCTCCTGCGCCAGGACCAGTCGACTGGCAGTCGAGCCTACAGATTCGGCCGATCCGGCCGATACCGCGCAACGGGTCCTACAGTACGGTGGATGGCAGGTGGTTCGCGCACTTCTGATCGGGGCGATGCTGGTCGCCAGTACGCCCGCGTGGGCCGATCCCGGCAGCACCTCCCTGCAGATCCGGCTGACTGTGGTCGAGGGCTGCAGCAGTGATGCCGGCAACACCCGATGCACGGCGCCGCACCGGCGCAGCGACGCGCCCGAGCTTCCGCAACAGATCCGCGACCTCGCGCCGCCGGCCGACAGCGACGACGCGGCGCCTGCCGTGACCCTCATCTACTGATGCGCATCCTGCTGAGCCTGCTGGCACTGCTGCTGGCACTGCCCGCTGCGGCGCTGGACCTGGTGCCCACCACCCTGCAGCTGCCCGCCGAAGGGGGGCACGGCGAGCTGTGGCTGTACAACCCCGGGCCCGGCCGCTGGCAGGGCGAGGTTCGGATCCTGGCCTGGGAACAGCAGGTCGATGCGGAAAAGCTGCGGCCCAGCGACCAGATCCTGGCCAGCCCCGCCCGGCTCGACCTCCCGCCCGGCACCCGTCAACGCATCTGGCTGCTGCCTCGGGAGACGTCGCCCGTTGCCGTCGAGCAGGCCTACCGGGTGATCCTGAGCCCCAGCGGACCGGGCCTGCCACGCTACTCGCTGCCCTTGTTCCGGGGGCATGCGGCGCCCCTGGCGCGGCCGGACCTGCATGCCGGAATCGAATCCGGCACGTCGCAGCCTCTTCTGCGACTGCGCAACGCAGGTTCCGTTCACGCCCGCCTGCACGATCTTGCGTTCGTCGCCGGCGATGGACGCCGCACCCTGCTGCTGCCGGGACTGGCCGGCTACCTGCTGGCGGGCCGGGAACGCCGCTGGGCCCTCCCCGTCCATGCCGACAGCTATGCCGGTGGCCATTTCCAGGCCCGGCTGCAGGACGGCCGCGTGGTCGATCTGACCGCGCCGGACCCGGCAATTGCAGCGAGCGCTCCCAGCGGGCTATAATCGACCGGATTCCTGCCGCCTGCGTGCGCGGGAGACCGTCCACACCGGACGTCACCGGTGAATCCACACCTGCTGCCCCCATCCGTGCCGGGGTGCTCCGCAAGGAGTTCGGCCACGGAGGCAACAGGGAAGCCCAACCCCGGAACCATCCGCGCTTCCACGCGTCCCGCATACCTATCCCCGCGGGCGGAATCGCCGGTTCCATATCAGGAGTATTGCAATGCCCCAGGTCACCATGCGTCAGATGCTGGAAGCCGGCGTCCACTTCGGCCACCAGACCCGCTACTGGAACCCGAAGATGGCTCCGTACATCTTCGGCGCCCGCGGCAAGATCCACATCATCAACCTGGAAAAGACCGTCCCGCTGTTCAACGATGCGATGAACTTCATCTCGTCGGTTGCCCAGAAGCGCGGCACCGTCCTGTTCCTGGGCACCAAGCGCAGCGCCCGCGAAACCATCAAGGAAGAAGCCGAGCGTTGCGGCATGCCGTTCATGAACCAGCGTTGGCTGGGCGGCACCCTGACCAACTTCCGTACCGTCAAGCAGTCTGTTGCCCGCCTGAAGGAACTGGAAGCCGGTGAAACCGACGGCACCTTCGAGAAGCTGGTCAAGCACGAAGTGCTGGGCCTGCGTCGCGAGCGCGACAAGCTGGAAGCCTCGCTGGGCGGCATCAAGGACATGAACCGTCTGCCGGACGCCATCTTCGTGATCGACATCGGCCACGAAGACATCGCGATCAAGGAAGCCAAGAAGCTGGGCATCCCGGTCATCGCCGTGGTCGACACCAACTACAACCCGGAACTGGTGGACTACGCCATCCCGGGCAACGACGACGCCATCCGCGCTGTGCAGCTGTACGCCCGCGCCGCTGCCGACGCCGTGCTGGAAGGCAAGGCTGCTGCGCCGCACGCTGCTTCGGTGCGTGAGGAAGAGTTCGCCGAAGCTGCTGCCGAAGGCGAAGAGAAGCCGGCCCGCCGCGCTCCGGCCAAGAAGGCTGCCAAGAAGGGCGACGACGCCCAGGCCTGATCCAGGCCCCGGGGTGGACGCCCGGCGTCCACCCTCCCTGCGCGCAGCCTTTGGCGCGTGACAGGACCGTGTCACACGGGCCGGCCACCATGCCGGCCCAACCCCTTTCTTTCGTGAGGTAATCCCGTGGAAATCACTGCTTCCCTGGTCAAGGAACTGCGCGAGCGCACCGGCGCCGGCATGATGGAATGCAAGAAGGCTCTCACCGAAGCCAACGGCGACATCAACGCTGCTGCTGAAGCCATGCGCAAGTCCGGCGCTGCCAAGGCCGACAAGAAGGCTGACCGCGTGGCCGCCGAAGGCCGTCTGGGCCTGGCCCAGGATGGCGGCAAGGCCGTGCTGGTCGAAGTCAACTCGGAAACCGACTTCGTCGCCAACGATGACAACTTCAAGTCCTTCGTCAATGCCGTCGCCGCTGCCGCCCTGGCATCGGGCGCCGACGACGTCGAAGCCGTGAAGGCTGCCAAGCTGGCCGATGGCCGCACCGTTGAAGAAGCCCGCGCCACCGCCGTGCAGACTCTGGGTGAAAACATCCAGATCCGTCGCATGGTGAAGGTTGATGGCAACAACACCATCGGCGCCTACGTCCACACCAACGGCAAGGTTGGCGTGCTGGTCGACCTGGTCGGCGGCGACGTCGAGCTGGCCCGTGGCCTGGCCATGCACGTGGCAGCCCTGAAGCCGCCGCACAACAAGGCTGCGGACGTCCCGGCCGAGTTCGTCGAGAAGGAAAAGGAAATCGAGCTGGCCAAGATGTCCGAAAAGGACAAGGCCAAGCCGGCCGAGATCCTGGAAAAGATCATCAGCGGCAAGATCAACAAGATCGTCAGCGACGTGACCCTGTACGGCCAGACCTACGTGCTGGGCGACACCACCGTCGAGCAGGTGGTCAAGGCCGCTGGCGCCGACGTGGCTGGCTTCAAGCTGCTGATCGTCGGCGAAGGCATCGAGAAGGTGGTGGAAGACTACGCCGCTGAAGTTGCCAAGGCGATGCAGGTCTGATTCCAGCCTTCCGGCTGTGAAGCGACCAGAAGGAGCCGCGGGAAACCGCGGCTCTTTTTTTATGTATGGGCCAAGGGATGAACTCATGCCCCATCGGTGGGTGCACACCGTTGGTGCGCACACCGGCACCTTTGCGTTGCGCGCGAATCAAGCCGATACTCGGCGCAGGGAATCCACAGTCACATAGCAGGAACGAAAATCGCGGACTGTGATGCATTCCTAGGTATTCTTGTCCCAATGGAATTGAACGACCCGACATGCCTCCCGAGCTGACAGCTGCCCTGGCGCTCTGCCGCAACCTGCCCTCGCCACCCGGTATTGCCCTGCGCATCATCGAGCTGGCCCAGGACCCGGAAGCGGACATCGCCACCGCCGCCGACATCATCGCCATCGACATGGCGCTGAGCGCTCGCATGCTGCGCATCGCCAATTCGCCGCTGTACGCCAGCCGCCGCCGCATCGAGAACCTCGGCCAGGCGCTGACCATGCTCGGCCTGAATGCCACGATCAGCCTCGCCCTCGGCTTCACCGTCACCCAGGGCCTGACCGGTGGCGGCGGTGCCGACCACGACCTGCGCCAGCGCGCGTGGAAGCGCAGCATTCTCAGCGCCCTGGCCGCCAGCCAGCTGGGCCAGGCACGCGGCCTGCGTCGGCTGGAGGAACTGATGCTGGCCGGGCTGCTGCAGGACCTGGGCGTGCTGTGCCTGGCCCAGGCCGAATCGGAGCGCTACCTGCCACTGCTGCGCGAAGCCCGTGACAATACCGATCTGGTCGCACGCGAGCGCGAGGAACTGGGCTGCAGCCACGCCGATGTCGGCGCCTGGGTGGCCGAACAGTGGGGCCTGCCGCGCTACCTGGTGGAAAGCATCAGCCACAGCGAGGACGACGACGCTGCCGATTCGCCGTTCCAGGCATGCGTGCAGCTGTCCGGCGCTGTTGCCGACATCTGGCTGGACGAAGACGCCGATGCCGCCCGCGAACGCGCTCTGCACCAGGTGCATGACCGGCTGGAGCTCGACAGCGCCCGTTTCGATCAGGTGCTGACCCGCATCAGCGATGCCCTTCCGGATATCGCCAGCTTGTTCGAGGCCGGCCTGAACTCGCCCTCGCGGGTCCGGGAGCTGATCGACCACGCGCAGGAACTGGCCACCCTGCGCAACCTGCGCGAGCTGCAGGATGCCGATCAGGCACGCCGCCGCGCCGACGAATTCGAGGCGCGGGCCAAGCGCCTGGCCGACCAGGCCCACCGCGACGCCCTGACCGGCGTGCTCAACCGCCGCCAGCTGGAGGCGGTGCTGGAACAGGAGTTCCTGCGCGCCGGGCGCCAGGGCTGGCCGCTGTCGGTGGCCTTCATCGACCTGGACGACTTCAAGAAGATCAATGATGCCCACGGCCACCTGACCGGCGACGAGGTGCTGCGCGCCTTTGCCGGCAAGCTGCAGGGCCAGCTGCGCAACAGCGACACCGTGGCCCGCTTCGGTGGCGAGGAATTCGTCGCGCTGCTGCCCAACACCAGTGAATCGGTGGCGCTGGACGTGATCCGGCGCGTGCTGGCCAACATCGTCGCCACGCCGATGGCCGAGCTGGAGGAAGGCCCGCTGTTCGTCACCTTCTCCGCCGGCGTGGCCACCCAGGGCGGCTACGAACGCTTTGCCGACGTGCAGGACCTGCTGCGCGCAGCCGACGATGTGCTGTACCGCTCGAAGAACCTGGGCCGCAACCGGGTGATCGCCCGCTCCCCCGGCGCCCTCGGCCACGACGAGCTTTCAGCCACCGCCGGCGCCGAGCTGGGCTGAACGGGACGCCCCGCGTGAGCGGGGCGGACGGCAGGATTTCGCGCCGCAGTGCACAAAACACTTTGGCCCAACGCCGCATGCGCGTAGAATCGCCCGCGATTTCCACGCACCCGAGGTCCCTATGTCCAAGCTCGCCTATCGCCGCATCCTTCTGAAACTGTCCGGGGAGGCGCTGATGGGAGATGAGGACTACGGCATCGACCCGAAGATCATCAATCGCCTGGCCCGTGAGGTCATCGAAGCCCAGCAGGCCGGTGCCGAAGTGGCGCTGGTGATCGGCGGCGGCAACATCTTCCGCGGCGCCGGCCTGGCCGCTGGCGGCATGGACCGGGTCACCGGCGACCAGATGGGCATGCTGGCCACGGTCATCAACGCCCTGGCCATGCAGGACGCCCTGGAAAAGCTGGGCGCCAAGGCCCGCGTGATGAGCGCGATCAAGATCAACGACGTGTGCGAGGACTACATCCGCCGCCGCGCCATCCGCCACCTGGAAAAGGGCCGCCTGGTGATTTTCGCCGCCGGCGTCGGCAGCCCGTTCTTCACCACCGACTCCGGCGCCGCGCTGCGTGCGATCGAGATCGGTGCCGACCTGCTGCTGAAGGCCACCAAGGTCGATGGCGTGTACGACAAGGACCCGAACAAGCACAGCGACGCGGTCCGTTTCGACAGCCTGAGCTACGACGAAGTGATCCGCCGCGGCCTGGAAGTGATGGATACCGCGGCCTTCGCACTGGCCCGCGACAGCGACCTGCCGATGCGCGTGTTCGACATGGGCCAGCCGGGCGAGCTGCTGAAGATCCTCAGCGGCGCGAACATCGGCACCCTGGTCCAGGGCCGCGACCCGGCCTGAGCCTGAGCGCCAGGCGAGCTCCGGGCCGATTCTGGCCCGGCAGCGTCCCGTATTCGCCTATAATCGCCCGATTCCAGTTACACCCAGGACCGGGCGATGCTCAACGACATCAAGAACAACGCGCAGACGCGCATGGCCAAGAGCATCGACGCTCTGAAGCACACCCTCACCTCGATCCGCACCGGCCGCGCCACCCCGGCCCTGCTGGACCGCGTCACGGTCAGCGCCTATGGCAACGCCAGCACCCCGCTGAACCAGGTCGCATCGATCTCCAACGCCGACGCCCACTCGCTGCTGGTCACGCCGTTCGACAAGAGCATGATCAAGGAGATCGAAAAGGGTCTCTACAACGCCGAGTTCACCCCGAACACCCTGGGCACCGCGATCCGCATCAACATGCCGCCGCCGACCGAAGAGCGCCGCAAGGAGCTGGCCAAGCAGGTGCAGAAGGAAGGCGAAGGCGCCAAGATCGCGATCCGCAACATCCGTCAGGACGCGAACAAGGAAATCGCCAAGCTGGTCAAGGACAAGGCGATCAGCGAAGACGAGAAGAAGCGCGGTGAGGACGACATCCAGAAGTTGACCGACACCAACATCAAGGACGTCGACAAGGTCGTTGCCGACAAGGAAAAAGAACTGCTGTCGGTCTGAAGTCGATGCCTTCAGTCCCGCCTCCGTTGCCGGCCGCCCTGCCCCGCCACATTGCCATCATCATGGATGGCAATGGGCGCTGGGCACAGCAGCGCCGTCGTCCGCGCGTGATCGGCCACCGGGCCGGCGCGCGTGCGGTCAACCGCACCATCGAGCGCTGCCTTGAGCTGGGCATTCCGGCGCTGACCCTGTTCGCGTTTTCCAGCGAGAACTGGGGCCGGCCGCAGGAAGAAGTCGATGCGTTGATGAAGCTGTTCCTCGGCGCGCTCGACCGCGAAGTGGACGAGCTGCATCGGCGCGGCGTGCGCGTGCGCTTCATCGGCGAGCGCGAACGCTTCGGTGCCGGGCTGGTCAGCCGCATGCAGCTGGCCGAGCAGCGCACCGCAGACAACACCACCCTGACCCTGTCGATCGCCGCCAGCTACGGTGGCCGCCAGGACATCGCCCGTGCCGCGCGCGCGCTGGCCGCTGAAGTCGCCGCCGGCCGCCTGCTGCCCGAACAGATCGACGAATCGCTGCTGGGCAGCCAGGTAGCCCTGGCCGACCTGCCGCCACCGGACCTGTTCATCCGCACCGGTGGCGACACCCGCATCAGCAACTTCCTGCTGTGGCAGCTGGCGTACACCGAGCTGTGGTTCACCGAGGCGCTGTGGCCAGACTTCGATCCCGCCCTGCTGCAGCAGGCGCTGGACGCCTACGGCAGCCGTGAGCGTCGTTTCGGCCTGACCAGCGCCCAGATCGCCGCACTGGCCACCGAGACTTCCAGCCCATGACCAAGACCCGAGTCCTTGCCGCGCTGATCATGGCGCCGGTCGCCATTGCCGCGATCCTGCTGCTGCCGACCCAATGGCTGGCAGCGGCGGCCGCTGCGGTGCTGCTGATCGGCCTGTGGGAGTGGCTGAAGCTGGCCGGCATCGAAGACACCCTGGCGCGCACCGTGCTGCTGGTACTGAACCTGCTGCTGATGGTGCTGCTGGTGTGGGCCGATGGCAGCACGCTGGTGCTGTTCCAGATCACCACATTGGCCGGTGTTGCCTGGTGGCTGGCGGCGCTGGTCTGGCTGCGCTTCTTCAATTTCGGCGCGCAGCCGTCGGCACCCTCGCGCATCGTGAAGATGCTGGCCGGTACGCTGGCCATCGTTCCGGCCTGGGCCGCGCTGGTGCTGATCCATGCCGGCGGCGATCCGCCGGGCAAGCAGGGCCACCTGTGGCTGCTGGCTGCGCTGGCACTGGTCTGGGCGGCCGATTCGGGCGCCTATTTCGCCGGCCGTCACTTCGGCAAGCACAAGCTGGCCCCGCGCATCAGCCCCAACAAGACCTGGGAAGGCCTGTTCGGCGGCCTGCTGGCCGGTGTCGCCGTGGCCGTCGGCCTGGGCTGGCTGGCCGGCATCGATACCGCACACCTGCCGGGCCTGCTGATCACTTCGGTGGTGGCCGTATTCGCCTCGGTGCTGGGTGATCTGTTCGAAAGCCTGATCAAGCGCCACGCGGGCGCCAAGGACTCGGGCCACCTGATTCCGGGCCATGGTGGCGTACTCGACCGTGTCGACGGCGTCCTGGCTGCAGTGCCGGTGTTCGCACTCGGCAAGGAAATCTTCGGGTTCTGACCATGAATGCTGTCGCAGACCTGCGCCGGGTCGCCGTATTCGGCGCCACCGGCTCGATCGGTGCCTCCACGCTGGACGTGATCGCCCGCCACCCGCAGCGCTACCAGGCCACCGTGCTGGCCGCCGGTCGTCAGGTGCAGGCGTTGCTGGCACTGTGCCGCCAGCACCGGCCCGCGCACGCGGTGATCGCCGACGAATCGCTGTTCGCTGAGCTGCGCGATGGCCTGCGCGATGCCGGACTGGCCACCGAGGTGCATGCCGGCCATGCCGCGCTGGACCAGCTGGCCGCCAGCGATGCCTGCGACACCGTGGTCGCCGCCATCGTCGGTGCGGCCGGGCTGTCTTCCACCCTGGCCGCCGCCGCCGCGGGCAAGCGCATCCTGCTGGCCAACAAGGAATCGCTGGTGCTGGCCGGTGAGCTGCTGACCCGTACTGCCCATCAGGCGGGCGCCGAGATCATCCCGATCGACAGCGAGCACAGCGCGATCTTCCAGTGCCTGCGCTCGCGCGATGCCAGCGTCGATGGCGCCGGCGTGCGCCGCATCCTGCTGACCGCCTCCGGCGGCCCGTTCCGTGGCCGCAGCCGCGCCGAACTGGCCCAGGTCACCCCGGCCCAGGCCGTTGCCCACCCGAAGTGGTCGATGGGGCCGAAGATCTCGGTCGATTCAGCGACGTTGATGAACAAGGGCCTGGAAGTGATCGAGGCCCACCACCTGTTCGGCATCCCCGGAGAGCGCATCGAAGTGCTGGTGCACCCGCAGAGCCTGGTCCACTCGCTGGTCGAGTTCGTGGACGGCTCGACCCTGGCGCAGATGGGCCTGCCGGACATGCGCACCACACTGGCCGTTGGCCTGGGCTGGCCACAACGCATTGAATCGGGCGTATCCGGGCTGGATCTGCTGGCCCAGGGCCGGCTCGATTTCGAGGCCCCGGACACCGACGCCTTCCCCTGCCTGGCCCTGGCCTGGCAGGCGATGCGGGCCGGCGGCACCGCCCCGGCGGTGCTGAACGCTGCCAATGAAGAGGCGGTTTCAGCGTTTCTTCAGGGCCGGATCGGTTTCCTGACCATCCCGGAGCTGGTTGCTAACGCTCTTTCAACACTGCCGACCCAGCCAGCCGATACACTGGAGGTCCTGTTGTCCGCCGACCAGCGGGCACGCCAGCTGACCCTGAACGCCATCGACGCCGCCTGAACGACCGCCTCGCCCAGCATGACGACGCCGCCCCTGCCCGCCACTGTGAGCCTGCATGACTGACTTCATCGGATCGGTCTGGTGGATGATTGTCAGCCTCGGGCTGCTGGTCACGTTCCACGAGTTCGGGCATTACTGGGTCGGGCGCCTGTGCGGGGTCAGGATCCTGCGCTTCTCGGTCGGCTTCGGCCGGCCGCTGTGGTCGCGCCGGGACAGGCACGGCACCGAGTTCGCCATCGCCGCCATCCCGCTGGGTGGCTATGTGAAGTTCCTGGACGAGCGCGAGGTCGAAGTGCACCCGCACGAGCGCGGCCAGGCCTTCAACCACAAGACCGTCTGGCAGCGCATCGCCATCGTCGCCGCCGGACCGATCGCCAACCTGCTGCTGTGCATCCTGCTGCTGTGGGCGATGTTCGTGATCGGCAAGCAGGATTATTCGCCGACCATCGGCCGTGTCAGCGGCATCGCCGCCAGCGCCGGCCTGACCAGCGGCGACCGTGTGCTGCGCGTGGACGAGCGCCCGGTGGTCACCCTCGGCGAGGCCAGCATGGCGCTGACCGCCGCCGCGATGGACCGCCGCGACGTGAAGCTGGAAGTGCTGGACCCGGCCGACCAGGTGCGCGTGCGCAGCCTGCCGCTGTCGCAGCTGCCCCCCGGCTTCGATGAACGGCGCGTGCCGATCCTGGCTGGCCTGTACTGGCAGTCGTGGCTGCAACCGGCGCTGGTCGAGTCGCTCACCGCGGACTCCGTGGTGGCCGGGCAGCTGCAGCCGGGCGATCTGATCGTAGCGATCGACGGCCAGCGCATCGACGGCGCCGACCAGGTCATCGGCGAGATCCAGACGCTGGGCCGCGCCGGCGGCCCGGGCATGATCGAGGTCCTGCGGGGCGGCGAGCGCCTGGCGCTGGAAGTCACCCCGCGCCAGGGCAAGGATTCAAAGGGCGAGCCGATCTGGCAGATCGGCGTGCAGTTCCCGACCTCGTTCAGCCCTCCCTACGACACCCTGCTGCGCTATGGTCCGCTCGACGCGGTCACCGTGGCCGTGCGCGAAACCGGCCGCCTGGCGGCCGATTCGCTGGGCATGATGGGCCGCATCGTCACCGGCAAAGCCTCGCTGCAGAACGTTTCCGGGCCCGTCACCATCGCCCGGGTAGCCAACATCTCGGCCAAACGCGGCCTGGACTGGTTCCTGCAGTTCCTTGCCCTGCTGTCACTCAGCCTGTGCATCATCAACCTGTTGCCGATCCCGATCTTGGACGGCGGCCACCTGCTGTATTACCTTATCGAGTTGGTCAAGGGCAGCCCGCTGAGCGAGCGTGCCATCGCCGCCGGCCAGTACATCGGCCTGGCGTTGCTGGCCGGGCTGATGGGGTTGGCGTTCTACAACGACATCCTCGGCCTGGTCCCGCGATGAACTTTTCCACGTTGTTGCCGTCTACAGCGTCGGCATCCCGCACCAATGAAATCGACCTTCCTACCGGACGTGACATGACGCGACTCCCCAATCGCCGCCTGCTGGCCCTCGCCCTCGCCGCCGTCACCGGCGCTCCCGCCCTGGCCCAGGCAGCCGAGCCCTTCACTGTCAGCGACATCCGCGTGGATGGCCTGCAGCGCATCAGCTCGGGCACGGTATTCACCTACCTGCCGGTGGAGCGTGGCGAGACGGTCACCGACAACAAGGTCGGCGAGACCATCCGCGCCCTGTACAAGACCGGCTTCTTCGAAGACGTGCAGCTGGACCGCCAGGGCAGCATCCTGGTGGTGACCGTCAAGGAACGCCCGGCGATCAACAAGCTGACCGTGACCGGCAACAAGGACATCAAGTCCGAGCAGCTGCTCAAGGGCCTGTCCGACATCGGCCTGACCGAGGGCGGCACCTTCGATCGCCTGAGCCTGGACCGCGTGACCCAGGAACTGCGTCGCCAGTACAACGACCGCGGCAAGTACAACGTCGAGATCACCCCGACGGTGAGCCCGCTGGACCGCAACCGCGTGGACATCGCGATCGCCATCAAGGAAGGCAAGGCGGCCAAGATCCGTCACGTCAACCTGGTCGGCACCGAGAAGTTCGAGAGCAAGGACATCCTGGAGACCTGGGAGTCCAAGGAGCACAACTGGGCATCGTGGTACCGCCGTGACGACCAGTACTCCAAGGAAAAGCTGTCCGGCGACCTGGAAAAGCTCAATTCCTGGTACCTCGACCGCGGCTATGTCGACTTCAGCATTGATTCGACCCAGGTGTCGATCAGCCCCGACAAGCGCGACATGTTCCTCACCGCCGGCGTGACCGAAGGTGCGCAGTACAAGATCTCCGAGATCAAGGTCAGCGGCGACACGATCCTTCCGCAGGAGGACGTCGAGCGCATGGTGATCCAGAAGTCCGGCGACACGTTCTCGCGTGCGCTGCTGGAATTCAGCTCGGACACCATCACCAACTCGCTGTCCAACATCGGCTACGCGTTCGCCAAGGTTAACCCGATCCCGACCACCAACCGCCCCGAGCAGACCGTGGCGATCAACATGCAGGTCGTGCCCGGCCCGCGCGTGTCGGTGCGTCGCATCCTGTTCCGTGGCAACACGCGTACGTCCGACGAAGTGATGCGTCGCGAAATGCGCCAGTTCGAGAACAGCTGGTACTCGCAGGCCGCGATCGACCGCTCCAAGATCCGCCTGCAGCGCCTGGGCTACTTCGAGTCGGTGGATGTTGAAACCCCGGCCGTAAGCGGCAGCAACGACCAGGTCGACGTCGTCTACAACGTCAAGGAAACCACGTCCGGCAGCTTCGTGTTCGGCCTGGGCTACTCGCAGTCCTACGGCATGACCACCTCGGTGCAGCTGTCGCAGAACAACTTCCTCGGCGGCGGCAACCGCGTGTCGGTCGAAGCCTCGCGCAGCAGCTACCTGCAGCGCTACGGCTTCAGCTACACCAACCCGTACTTCACCGATGACGGCGTGTCGCTGGGCTACAACCTGTCCTGGCGCGAACTGGACTACTCCGACTTCAACACCGCGCAGTACAACAGCACCAATGGTTCGGCGCAGGTGGTGTTCGGCGTGCCGATCACCGAGACCGATACCGTCTCGCTGATGTTCGGCATCGACAGCAACCAGATCACCACCTACCAGGGCTCGACCCCGCAGTCGATCATCGACTACATCAACGCCGTCGGTAGGCGCACGTTCCATGCCTGGCGCACCGAGCTGGGCTGGGCGCGTGACTCGCGCAACGACTACTTCATGCCGACCCGCGGTACCTACCAGCGCATCGGCCTGGAAACCACGCTGCCGGGTTCGACCATCGAGTACTACAAGCTGAACTACCAGATCAGCAAGTACTGGCCGATCATGCCGTCGCTGGTGATCAACACCCGTGCCGAAGTGGGCTACGGCGATGCCTATGGCAACGACTACACCCGCACGCTGACCAACCCGGACGGCACCACCCGTACGGTGACCGCCAGCGGCCTGCCGTTCTTCGAGAACTTCTACGCCGGCGGTACCAACTCGGTGCGCGGCTTCGAAGACAACACCCTCGGCCCGCGCGAAGTCACCAACGGCTACCCGGAAGGCCAGCCGCTGGGTGGTTCGCTGAAGACCGTCGGTTCGGTCGAAGCCTACTTCCCGCGCCTGTTCGACAGCCCGTCGGCACGCGTGTCCGCCTTCGTCGACTTCGGTAACGTCTACAACGGCACCAAGAACTTCAAGGCCAACGAACTGCGCGTGTCCACCGGTGTGGCCCTGCTGTGGCGCGCCCCGGTCGGCCCGATCTCGATCAGCTACGCCTTCCCGCTGAAGAAGGAAGACGATGACAAGATCGAACGTCTGCAATTCACGTTCGGTGGCCAGTTCTGAGGAACAACGTTCCTCAGAACTGATCCACCTCCGGTGAATTGCCCGCGCATTTCACCTATCCCCCGCGCCGCTGGCGCGCCCACCTTAACAGAAGGGGGGCTCTCCACCAGACGGGATGCGAAGCGCCGGGCTCTGCCCGGCGTTTTCGTTTGGCCTGGATGCCGGAAGCGCCCGCTCTGCTTTTGATCTTTTCTGTTTTTCCGTGGCTGGCACTCGCGCCACGCCCTCGGAGGTCGGACGGGGTGGGGCTGCGGGGGTGTGAGCCGCATGGATGCGGCGACCAAGGCTACATGGACGTACTTGCGCCGCCCCCCGCAGCCCCGCCCCGTCCGACCCAGCCCATGACACTGGCTCTGCCGGCCGCGAGGGGCCCTGCCGTTGGCTGCATGACCGCCCCGCATGACCGCAATGCCGTCACACGTTAAACTCCCGCCGTGAATACTCCCACCTACACCGCCCAGCAACTCGCCGAGCAGTTCGGCCTGCAGGTCCACGGCGACCCCGCCACCGCCATCCATGGCGTGGCCACCCTCGCCCATGCCGGTCCTGGCCAGCTGACCTTCCTCGCCAACCCGCGCTACCGCGCCCAGCTGGCCGACAGCCAGGCCTCGCTGGTGGTCCTGCGTGCCGACGACGCCGAGGCCGCCCCCGGCGCCGCGCTTGTGGCCAAGGACCCGTACACCACCTTCGCCAAGATCGCCGCGCTGTTCGACATCGCGCCGACGCGCCCGCCGGGCATCCACCCCAGCGCCGTCATCGATCCCAGCGCGCAGGTCGCCGCCAGCGCGCATATCGGCCCGTTCGTCTCCGTCGGCGCACGCAGCGTGGTCGGCGAAAACTGCATCATCGGCACCGGCAGCGTGATCGGCGAAGACTGCAGCCTGGACAACGGCTGCGAGCTGATCGCGCGGGTCACCCTGGTCACCCGGGTCAAGCTCGGCAAGCGGGTTCGTGTGCATCCCGGTGCCGTGCTCGGCGCCGATGGCTTCGGCCTGGCCATGGACGCCGGCAGATGGATCAAGGTGCCGCAGCTCGGCGGCGTGCGCATCGGCGATGACTGCGAGATCGGCGCCAACACCTGCGTCGACCGCGGTGCGCTGGAAGACACCGTGCTGGACGAAGACGTGCGCCTGGACAACCTGGTGCAGATCGCGCACAACGTGCAGATCGGTGCGCACTCGGCCATCGCCGGCTGCACCGGCATCGCCGGCAGCGCCAAGATCGGCCGCTACTGCCTGCTCGGCGGCCACGTTGGCGTGGTCGGCCACCTCGAGATCTGCGACAAGGTCGTGATCACCGGCAAGTCGGTGGTCCGCAATTCCATCCATGAGCCGGGCGAGTACTCGTCCGGCACCCCGTTGACCGACAACCGCACGTGGCGCAAGAACGCCGCGCGCTTCAAGCAGCTGGACGCATTGGCTCGCCGCGTCCTGGCTGCTGGCAAGGAGAAAGAATGAACGACACGCTGCAGCTTCCGATCGACGTCTGCCAGATCCAGGAACTGCTCCCGCACCGCTACCCGTTCCTGCTGGTGGACCGGGTGCTTGAGCTCGACATCGACGCCAAGCGCATCCTTGCGCAGAAGAACGTCAGCATCAACGAGCCGTTCTTCCAGGGCCACTTCCCGGGCCGCCCGATCATGCCCGGCGTACTGATCATCGAAGCGCTGGCGCAGGCCGGTGGCGTGATGACCCAGCTCACGCTCGGCCGTGACTCGCAGTCCAAGCTGTTCTACATGGTCAAGGTGGAAAACGCCCGCTTCAACAAGCAGGTCGTTCCCGGCGACGTGCTGATGCTGGATGTGCAGATGAAGCGCCTGATCCGCAACATGGGCTGGTACTACGGCGAAGCCAAGGTCAACGGTGAAGTCGTTGCCTCGGCCGAAGTCATGTGCGCCGGCGCCAAGGGCTGATCCACTGGAGGCAGGAATGACTGACAACGCACCGCGGATCCACCCGACCGCCGTCATCGACCCGGCCGCGCGCCTGGCCGATGACGTCCAGGTGGGCGCGTTCACCCTGATCGGTGCCGATGTGGAAATCGGTGCCGGCACGGTGATCGGCCCCCACTGCAGCATCCACGGCCCGACGAAGATCGGCCGCGACAACCGCTTCATCGGCCACGCAGCCGTCGGTGGCGAACCGCAGGACAAGAAGTATGCAGGGGAGCGCACCGAGCTGGTGATCGGCGACCGCAATGTGTTCCGCGAGTTCGTCACGCTGAACCGTGGCACCGGCGGCGGCGGCGGCATCACCACCATCGGCGACGACAACTGGATGCTGGCCTACACGCACGTGGCGCATGACTGCCATGTCGGCAACTTCTGCGTGTTCTCCAACAACACCACCCTGGCCGGCCACGTGACCGTGGGTGACTACGTGATCATCAGCGGCTTCGCCGGGGCCCACCAGTTCTGCCGGATCGGCGCGCATGCCTTCCTCGGCATGGGCGCGCTGACCAATGGCGATGTTCCGCCGTTCACCATGGTCGGCACCGATTCGTTGGGCCGCCCGCGCGGCATCAACAGCGAAGGCCTGAAGCGCCGCGGCTTCGACGCCGAGCGCATTTCCGCCATCAAGCGTGCCTACCGCACGCTGTACGTGGCGGGCCTGCCACTGGCCGAAGCCAAGGTGCAGCTGACCGAACAGGCGCGCGACAGCGATGACGTGAAGGCCATGCTGGACTTCATCGAGCACGCCGAGAGGCCCTTGCTGCGATGAGCAGCACGACCGGCCAGGCGCCGGCCGGCGCCGCCGTGATTCCGCTGGCCTCGATGGCCGGCAGCGTCCCCGCGCAGCGGGTGCTCAGCGAGCGCCCCTTGCGGATCGCGCTGGTGGCCGGTGAGGCCTCTGGTGATCTGCTGGGTGCGGGACTGGTGCGCGAACTGAAGGCACGCTTTCCGAATGCCGAATTCGCCGGCATCGGTGGCGATGCCATGCGCAGCGCCGGCTGCCTGACCTGGCACGATGCCAGCGAGCTGGCGGTGATGGGCCTGACCGAAGTACTGCGCCATCTGCCACGCCTGCTCAAACTGCGTTCCGCGTTCCGCCAGCGTGCGCTGGAATGGCAGCCGGACGTGTTCATCGGCATCGACGCGCCCGACTTCAACCTGGGCATCGAACGCTGGCTGAAGCAGCGCGGCGTGCGCACCGTGCATTACGTGAGCCCCTCGGTCTGGGCCTGGCGCGAGAAGCGCGCCGAGAAGATCGGCAGCAGCGCCGACCTGGTGCTGTGCCTGTTCCCGATGGAACCGCCCATCTATGCCAAGCACGGCATCGACGCGCGTTTCGTTGGCCATCCGATGGCCGATGACATCCCCCTGCAGGGCAACCGCGAGGAAGCGCGCGCCGCGCTTGGCCTGCCGACGTCGGCCAAGGTGCTGGCGGTGTTGCCAGGCAGCCGCCTGGGCGAAATCTCGCGCCTCGGTGAACCCTTCTTCGAAGCCGCCTGGCAGGTCTCCGAGCGCATCCCCGGCCTGCACGTGGTGGTGCCTGCCGCCAACCCCGCATGCAAGCGGCTGATCGAAGAGCAGCTGTCGCGCTCGGCGCTGCCGGTCGCGTACTCGCATGTGCTCGACGGCCAGGCGCGCAACGCCATGATCGCGGCCGACGTGGTGGTGTTGGCGTCCGGTACCGCGACCCTGGAGGCGATGCTGGTGAAGCGGCCGATGGTGGTCGGCTACCGTGTCAACGAGCTGACCTACCGTCTGGTCAAGGCATTCGGCCTGATCAAGGTCGACCGCTTTGCCCTGCCCAACATCCTGGCCGGCCAGGACCTGGCACCGGAGCTGATGCAGCATGACTGCACGCCGGACAAGCTGGCTGCGGCCATCCAGCAATGGTTCGACCACCCGCAGCGGGTGACCGACCTGCAGGACACCTATGCCCGCCTGCATGAGCGCCTGCGCCGCAATGCGTCGGCACGTGCCGCCGACGCCGTCGGCGAGCTGCTGATGCGCGACCAGGCCCAGGCATGAGCCGCCGCCACGCCGCAGCGGCCAGCCTGACCCTGTTCGATGGCGCGGCGGTGGTCGAGCCGGAGCGCCTGGTCGCCGGCGTCGACGAAGCCGGTCGTGGCCCGCTGGCCGGGCCGGTCGCGGTGGCGGCCGTGGTGTTCGACCCGGCACGGCCGCGCATCAACGGCCTGGACGATTCCAAGCAGCTGACCGCGGCGCGCCGCGAGCAGCTGCATGACCGCATCATCGAGCGCGCCCTGGCCTGGCATGTGGTGCTGGTGGACGTGGACACCATCGACCGTCTGAACATCTACCAGGCCACCCTGCAGGGCATGCGCGACGTGGTCGCAGCGGTCGCCCACGTGGCCGGCTTCGCGCGCATCGATGGCAACGTGGTGCCCAAGGGTCTGGTACTGCCGGCGCAGGCGCTGGTCGGCGGCGATGGCATCGACCGCGCGATCATGGCCGCCTCGATCCTGGCCAAGGTCTCGCGCGACCGCTACATGCAGGAGGTGCATGCCCGCCATCCGCAGTACGGCTTCGAGCAGCACAAGGGCTACGGCACCCCGGCCCACCTGGCCGCCCTGCGCGAGCACGGCCCCTGCGTGGAGCACCGGCGCAGCTTCGCCCCGGTGCGCGAGTGCCTGGAAACAGCGCCAGCCCCCGCGATCACAGCCATCGCTTGAACAACGGCTGCCGGGTATCGTCCGGCGCTTTCACGGCAATGTGAACGCCTCCGCTGGCGCCGGGCCATGCCCGGCGACATTCGCGCAATCGGCGCACCGTCAAGTCCTTGTCGCTTCCCCCTGCCCTCGCTACCCTGACCGGGCACTCCAGCGCATCCCGACCCCGGCGACGATCTTCCGTCAGCACCCGGGGCCCGCGCGCTCCAACCTGGTCCGGCATGTCCAACTCCCGCTTCGTACATCTCCACGTCCACACCGAGTTCTCGCTGGCGGACTCGACCATCCGCGTGCCGGCCAAGCCCGACCAGGCGGACCCGAAGAAGGCCAAGCAGGCCAACCTGCTGTCGCGCTCGGTCGAGCTCGGCCTGCCCGCGCTGGCGGTGACCGACCTCAACAACCTGTTCGCGCTGGTCAAGTTCTACAAGGCCGCCGAAGGCGTGGGCATCAAGCCGATCGCCGGCGCCGACGTACTGATCGCCGAGGAAGGCCAGGACCCGTGGCGGATGACCCTGCTGTGCCGCGACCGTGAGGGCTACCTGAGCCTGTCGCGGCTGCTGACCCGCGCCTGGATGGAAGGCCATCGCCCGGAAGGCGGCGTGGCAATCCACCCGGACTGGCTGAAGGCCGGCAACGCCAACCTGTTCGCACTCGCTGGCCGGCAGAGCCTGGCCGGGCGCCTGGCGTTGGACGGCAAGCATGAACTGGCCGAGCAGCAGCTGGCCGACTGGCAACGCGTGTTCGGCGACGGCCTGCACCTGGAGCTGACCCGCACCGGCCGCGAGGGCGAAGAAACCTTCAACCAGTTCGCGCTGATGGCCGCCGGCCAGCGTGGCCTGCCGGTGGTGGCCAGCAACGACGTACGCTTCCTGTCGCCGACGGATTTCAGCGCGCACGAAGCGCGCGTATGCATTTCCACCGGCCGCGTGCTGGACGATCCCAAGCGCCCGCGCGAGTACAGCGACCAGCAGTACCTGAAGTCGGCCGAGGAGATGTGTGCGCTGTTCGCCGACATCCCCGATGCGATCGACAACACGCTGGCGCTGGCCGAACGCTGCAACATCGAGATGCGGCTGGGCACCTACTTCCTGCCCAACTACCCGGTGCCCGACGACGAGACCCTGGACACCTGGATCCAGAAGATGTCGCGCGATGGCCTGGAAGAGCGCCTGGAGAAGAATCCACTGGCGCCGGGCAAGACCCGCGAAGAGTATTTCGAGCGCCTGGAGTTCGAGCTCAACACCATCATCAAGATGGGCTTCCCGGGCTACTTCCTGATCGTGGCCGACTTCATCCAGTGGGGCAAGAACCAGGGCATTCCGATCGGCCCCGGCCGCGGTTCGGGTGCCGGTTCGCTGGTGGCCTGGGCGCTGAAGATCACCGATCTGGACCCGCTGCCGTACAACCTGCTGTTCGAGCGCTTCCTCAATCCGGAACGCGTGTCGATGCCCGACTTCGACATCGACTTCTGCATGGACCGCCGCGACGAGGTGATCGACTACGTCGCGCGCAAGTACGGGCGCGAGCGCGTCAGCCAGATCATCACCTACGGCACCATGGCCGCCAAGGCGGTGGTGCGCGACTCCGGCCGCGTGCTCGGTTTCCCGTACGGCCTGGTCGACGGTGTCTCCAAGCTGATCCCGAACATCCTCGGCATCCACCTGAAGGATGCGCTGGGCAAGGGCAAGGAAGGCCCGAGCTCGGAAATGGCGTCGGCCGAACTGATCCAGCGCTACGAGACCGAGGACGATGTCCGCGACCTGATCGATCTGGCGCTGCAGCTGGAAGACCTGACCCGCAACGCCGGCAAGCACGCCGGTGGCGTAGTGATCGGGCCCGAACCGCTGAGCGAGTTCTGCCCGCTGTACGCCGAACACGACGAGAACGGACTCGGCAAGAACCCGGTCACCCAGTTCGACAAGAACGACGTGGAAGAAGTGGGCCTGGTGAAGTTCGACTTCCTCGGCCTGCGCACGCTGACCATCATCGACTGGGCGGTGAAGGCGATCAACAAGCGCCATGAGCGCGCCGGCATTCCGCCGGTGGACATCGCCGCGATCCCGCTGGACGACACGCCCACCTACAAGGACATCTTTGCCAACGGCAATACCGGCGCGGTGTTCCAGTTCGAATCCTCGGGCATGCGCCGCCTGCTGAAGGACGCGCGCCCCGACCGTTTCGAAGACCTGATCGCGCTGGTGTCGCTGTACCGCCCCGGCCCGATGGACCTGATTCCCTCCTTCAATGCGCGTAAGCACGGCCAGGAAGAAATCATCTATCCCGATCCGCGCACCGAAGCGATCCTGAAGGACACCTACGGCATCATGGTGTACCAGGAGCAGGTGATGCAGATGGCGCAGATCGTCGGCGGCTACTCGCTGGGCGGCGCCGACCTGCTGCGCCGCGCGATGGGCAAGAAGGTGCCGGCCGAAATGGCCAAGCACCGTGAGATCTTCCGCGAAGGCGCGGCCAAGGACGGCGTGGACGAGGCCAAGGCCGACGCGATCTTCGACCTGATGGAGAAGTTCGCCGGCTACGGCTTCAACAAGTCGCACGCCGCTGCCTACGCGCTGGTCAGCTACCAGACCGCATGGCTGAAGCGCCATTACCCGGCCGAGTTCATGGCGGCCACGCTGTCCTCGGACCTGGACAACACCGAGAAGGTGGTCGGCTTCCTCGACGAGGTGCGCAACCTCGGCCTGACCGTGCTGCCGCCGAAGGTGAACCACTCGGCCTTCATGTTCGAAGCCGTCACCCCGGACACCATCCAGTACGGTCTGGGCGCGATCAAGGGCGTCGGCCAGGGTGCCTGCGAAGCGGTGGTGGACGAGCGCCTGAAGGGTGGCGACTACAAGGACCTGCTCGACTTCTGCACCCGCGTCGGATCGGCCAAGCTCAACCGGCGCACGCTGGAAGCGATGATCAACTGCGGCGCACTGGATGAGCTCGGGCATAACCGCGCCTCGCTGATGCTGCAGCTGCCGGAAGTGATCAAGGCCACCGACCAGATGGCGCGCGAACGTGCGTCCGGGCAGAACTCGCTGTTCGGCGGCCCCGACCCGAGCGCGACCACGATCCAGCTGGACCTGCCCGAAGCCGAGGAATGGCCGCTGCTGCAGCGCCTCAATGGCGAGCGCGACACGCTGGGTTTCTATCTCAGTGGCCACCCGTTCGATCCCTGGCGCGACGATGTGCGCGACCTGGTCGGCAACGACCTGGGCTCGGTGGAGAAGATCTGGAGCGCCAACAGTGGCGGCGGCGGCGGCGGCGAGAAGCGCTGGCGCCCGGAAGTACAGACCGTGCTGGCCGGCCAGGTGGTCGGCGTGCGCCGCAAGGGTGAGAGCCAGATCTTCATCCAGCTCGAGGACGGCCGTGGCCGCGTCGAGTGCAGCGCGTTCTCCGACGCGATGGCCGAGTTCGGCCACCTGATGACCAAGGACCGCATCCTGGTGGTCAAGGGTGGCCTGCGCGAGGACGAATTCAACGGTGGCTTCGCGCTGCGCATCCGCCAGTGCTGGGACTTCGACGAAGTCTGCGCCAACTACGCCACCCGGCTCTCGCTGCGCCTGGACCTGCGCCAGCAGCGCCCGGTCTGGGAACGCATTGATGCGCTGCTCGACCGCCATCGCCCTGGCCGCACGCCGCTGCGCCTGGACCTGCTGCTGAAGGGGCCGCACGGCGGCGTCGCCGGCATGCTCGATGTGTCCGGGCAGAGCGCGGTACGCATCGATTCCAAGCTGATGGAGGCGCTGCGCGCCGACCCCGCCGTGCGCACCCTGAAGGTGCGCTACAGCCCGCCGTGGGCCAGCTGAAGCTGGCTCCCTGGTTTTGCTGAAACCCCTGCTTTCCCGTTCCATGTATCAAGGACGATTGCCGATGAAGACCCTGCTGTTCCCGTTCGCCGCCGCGCTGGCCCTGGCCGCCTGTTCGCCCTCGAAGGTCGAGTTCCAGATCGACAACCCGACCGACACGCCGCTGGCACTGAGCATCGATGGCAAGGACCTGCCGGTGGCCGCACAGGGCTCGCGCCCGATTTCGCTGGCCGTCGGCGAACATCGCCTGCACACCGAAAAGCTCGGCGACGTGCGCTTCATCGTCTACGTCGACGGTCGTGGCGGGCTGATCAACCCAACCCTGAGCGAGTACGTGGTCGCCCGCGAGATCTATGTCACCGATGAGAGCAAGCTGAAGAACTTCGGCACCGGCAAGGCCGGCATCGAGCTGGGCGGCGTCGACTTCGAAGGCCCGTTCGAAAAGAGCCACGAACTGTTCATCGACAAGACCTGGACCTACGGCGTGCGCGAACCGTTCCCCAAGGAAAAGGTGGTCGCCCACGTCGATTCCAGCGGCGGCCAGATCGTGGCCAAGGTGTTCACCGCGCCGGACTTCATCGCTTACGTGGAAGAAGGCATGGGAGAGCCCGGTGCGTTCAAGCGCGAGCAGCCGGCCGGCTACGTGGCCCCGGCGTTCAGCCTGGAACCGGCCCCGGCCAGCCTGCCGGCGCTGGTGCCGGCCTTCGAGGCGCATGCCGCGCCGCTGCGTGAGGTCTATGCGCGCTGGCTGAAGGCCACCACCGCCGATGAACAGAAGGCCCTGCGCAAGCAGGACTTCGCCGCGCAGATGGCCTTCACCTCGGCCACCGCCACCCTGGGCAGCGGGCTGGGCCGGGAGGCCAACGAGGCCTACAACGACTTCGTTTCCCAGCGCAGCCAGCTGATGGGCCGCAGCGCCCTGGTGGTGCCCTGAGCTGACTGGCGCCCCCTGCCCGGCTGCGCTACCGTCGCCTTCCAGACGAAGGCGTACGGGTGGTTTGCACGCATTCGGCTAGAATTCCCCTCTTCTTTACACGACGGCTTCCGATGAATCCGAACTACCTCGACTTCGAGCAACCCATCGCCGACCTGGAAGCCAAGATCCAGGAACTGCGCAACGCCAGTGCCGGGCCGGCGGTCAATGTCGAGGCGGAAGTGCACGCGCTGCAGGACAAGCTGCGCATGCGCACCGCGCAGATCTTCCGCAACCTGACCTCGTGGCAGGTGCTGCAGCTGGCCCGTCATCCGTCGCGCCCGTACACCGCCGACTACCTCCGCGTCATGTTCGATGAGTTCCAGGAGCTGGCCGGCGACCGTGCCTTCGCCGACGACAAGGCGATCATGGGCGGCCTGGCACGCATCAACGGCCGTGCAGTGATGGTGATCGGCCACCAGAAGGGCCGTGACACCAAGGAAAAGATCAAGCGCAACTTCGGCATGCCCAAGCCGGAGGGCTACCGCAAGGCCCTGCGCCTGATGAAGATGGCCGAGCGCTTCGGCCTGCCGGTGCTGACCCTGATCGACACCGCCGGCGCCTGGCCGGGCATCGATGCCGAATCGCGTGGCCAGTCCGAAGCGATCGCACGCAACCTGATCGAGATGGCCGAACTGAAGGTGCCGATCATCTGCACCGTGATCGGTGAAGGTGGCTCCGGCGGCGCGCTGGCGCTGGGCGTGGGCGACCGCACCGTGATGCTGGAGTACTCGGTGTACTCGACCATCACCCCGGAAGGCTGCGCCTCGATCCTGTGGAAGGATGCCGGCAAGGCCAAGGATGCCGCCGAACAGCTGGGCCTGACCGCCCCGCGCCTGAAGAGCCTGGGCCTGGTCGACAAGGTCGTGCGCGAGCCGACCGGCGGCGCCCACCGCAACCCGACGCAGATGGCCAAGCGCCTGAAGGCGGTGCTGCTGAACGAGCTGGACGCGCTGGACAAGCTGTCCACCGAGCAGCTGCTGGAACAGCGCTACGCCCGCCTGCGCAGCTACGGCACGTACGAAGCGGCCTAAGCCCGGTAGTGCCGGCCGCTGGCCGGCAACACGCAGGTGATTGCAGAAACGAAAGAGCCGGGCAATCGCCCGGCTCTTTCGTTTGCGCCCTGGCGGCATCCACGCATGGCGTGGATCTACCGGGTGCAGATGACCCCGCGTCAGAACGGCTTGGCCAGCACCAGCCACACGATCGGAATGAACGCCAGCAGCGGGATCTCGTTGATCCAGCGCAGCGCGCGCGACGACGGCAGCGCCCTGCCCTTGGCCACGCCCTTGAGCAGGCGCCCGATCCAGCTGAAGTACACCAGCAGCAGCACCACCAGCCCCAGCTTGGCATGCAGCCAACCGGCGCCGCCCGAGGCAACCATCGTCGGGAAATCCGGAATGACCTTGTAGCCCAGCCACAGCACCAGGCCCAGCAGGAACGCCAGACCGAACATCGAGTGGCCGAAACGGTACAGGCGCAGGCCCATCAGCTGCAGGCGCTCGGTCACCGCCGGCTGGCCTGCGGTCTCGGCCAGGTTCACCAGGATGCGCGGCAGGTAGAACACCGTCGCCATCCACGCCACCACGAACACGATGTGGAAGGTCTTGACCCAGTAGTAGCTCTGCATGCGCTCGCTCCGGCGGCTGGCGTAGGTTGGCGGCCATTCTCGCATGCCGTGGCCGGGCCACCCCACGCCCCAGCGCCGCGACACATCGACGCATGGCACGCCGCAACGCCGTACGATAAGCGCCGTTTTCCCCGATCGTGCACCGCCCCATGGACAAGACCTACGACGCCGCCTACTTCCAACGCTGGTACCGCAGCGCCGACATCGGTGGCAGCGCCCGCCTGGCACGCAAGGTGGCATTGGCTGTGGCCAGCGCCGAGTACTACCTGGAGCGACCGATCCGCAGCGTGCTGGATATCGGCTGCGGCGAAGGCGCCTGGCGCGCGCCGCTGCTGAAGCTGCGTCCGAAGGTCGAATACCTCGGCTTCGACAGCAGCGAGTACGCTGTGCGCCGCTACGGCCGCACCCGCAACCTGCACCTGGCCCGCTTCGGTGATTTCGCCTGGCTGCGGCCCTGCGCCCCGGTCGACCTGCTGATCTGCTCGGACGTGATGCACTACGTGCCCGACCGTGAGCTGCGTGCCGGACTGGCCGGCGTGGCGGAGCTGACCGGCGGCGTGGCCTTCCTGGAGACCTTCGCCGCCGAGGACGCGTTCGAGGGCGACCACGAGGGTTTCCAGGCCCGCCCGGCGCGCTGGTACCGGCGGACGCTGGCCCGGCACGGTCTGCAGCCGGTAGGGTCGCATTGCTGGCTCGGCCCCGCCCTGGCAGGCGATGCGGCCGCGCTGGAACGGATGTGAATCCGGATTCATTATTTTCAGCCAACTTAACCTGCGGGACACCCGGATGGGATATGCTGCGCGGCAACATATGACCATACATATTCGGTCGTCATGCTCTATCAACTGCACGAACTGACCCGCAACCTGCTCGCCCCCTGGGTGCACCAGGCCCAGGCCAACGCCAGGTTCTTCGCCAACCAGGGCCACTGGTGGTCGCAGATGCCCGGCGCTGATCGCCTGGCGGCGGTCAATGAACTCTTCCATCGCATCGGCAAGGATTACGAGAAGCCCGAGTGGGGCATCAACGAAATCGACGTCGATGGCGAGCGCGTGCCGATCGTCGTGCACGAGGAAGTGAGCAAGCCGTTCTGCAAGCTGCTGCGCTTCAAGCGCCACAGCAATGAAGCCGACCAGCTGCACACCATGCTCAACCAGCCGTTCGTGCTGGTGGTGGCGCCGCTGTCCGGCCACCACGCCACGCTGCTGCGCGACACCGTGCGCACGCTGCTGCGCGACCACCGCGTGTATGTGACCGACTGGGTCGACGCGCGCATGGTGCCGGCCAGCGAAGGCGAGTTCGGCCTGGACGACTACATCGCCTACATCCAGGAGTTCATCCGCCACCTCGGCGTGGAGCGCCTGCACGTGGTCAGCGTGTGCCAGCCGACCGTGCCGGTGCTGGCGGCAGTTTCACTGATGGCCAGCCGTGGCGAGCCGACGCCGCGCACGCTGGTGATGATGGGTGGCCCGATCGATGCACGCTGCAGCCCGACTGCAGTGAACAACCTGGCCACGCAGAACCCGCTGTCGTGGTTCGAGAACAACGTCATCCACACCGTGCCGGCCAGCTATCCCGGCGCCGGCCGCCGCGTGTACCCGGGCTTCCTGCAGCACGCCGGGTTCCTGTCGATGAACCCGAGCCGCCACTTCAGCTCGCACTGGGATTTCTACACCGACCTGGTCAAGGGCGACCTGGAAGACGCCGACGCGCACCGTCGTTTCTACGACGAGTACAACGCGGTGCTGGACATGCCGGCCAAGTACTACCTGGATACCATCCGCGTGGTGTTCCAGGACTTCCTGCTGCCGCGTGGCGAGTGGGTGGTCAACGGTGAGAAGGTCGATCCGTCGGCGATCCGCGACACCGCGCTGCTGAGCATCGAGGGTGAGCTGGACGACATCGCCGGCCTCGGCCAGACCGAAGCCGCGCAGGCGCTGTGCACCGGCATCGACGCTGGCCGCCGTGAGCATTTCATCGTCGAAGGTGCCGGCCACTACGGCATCTTCAGCGGCCGTCGCTGGCGCGAAGTCGTGTACCCGAAGGTGCGCGACTTCTTCGCCGCGCATGCCGATGCACCGGCGGCGAAGGTCACGAAGAAGAAGAGCAACGTCACCCCGTTGCGGCGAAAGGCGGGGTAACTCGCCCAGGGTGGGTGCCGACCTTGGTCGGTACGCCCTGGTAGATGCCAACCTTGGTTGGCGCTCTACCCTGAATCCCGGTATCTGAAGGATTGTGCCAACCAAGGTTGGCACCTACCAAAGCGAATTCCGCCAAGCGCCTCTGCACTGATGGATCGTGCCAACCAAGGTTGGCACCTACCGGAGCGTCCGCACCCGCTTACAGCCGCACGAGCAGGTTCTTGGCGATCAGCCCATGCAGCTTGCCGATGCCGCGTGCCAGATGCATCGTCAGCAGCAGCAGCAGCGCGCCCGCCGCGGCAACCGCGATCGCCACCAGCGGCGAGGCCGCCATCGGCAGTACGTTCACGTCGTTGATGTACACGCCGGGGATGTCGCCACTGAAGATCGCCGCGACCGGCGCCCAGATCAGGCTCAGCGACAGCGACAGCAACGTCACCGCGATGGTGAAGTAGATCACGCCCAGCGGCAGCATCAGCACGAAGTACAGCAGCGTCAGCCAGGTGCGGCCATCGGTGAACATGTCGCCGATGCGCTGCAGCCAGGTGCGGCTGCGGTCGGTGTAACGCGGACGACGTGGCATGCGCTCGCCCAGCAGCGCTTCCACCAGCCGCCCTTCCAGCAGCGCCAGCCCGCGCACCGAACCGAAGAACAGCACGGTCAGCGGGATGCCGATGATCAGGATCAGCAGGCCCAGCGACAGCGACAGGCCAGTCACCACCCAGGTGAAGAAGAAGATGCCGGTGGCCAGCGACAGCAGCATGTAGAACAGCGCACCGTAGGTATGCGGATCCGTCACCACGCCGAAGAAGCGCGCCAGCAGCGAACGCGGCACCGGTACCGGCGGGGGTGCGGCCGGCTCGACGCCACTGGCTTCCGCCGCCGCACGCAGCACCGGTGCGGTATCCGCACGCGGTGTACGCAGCGCGCGATTCACCGTCACTTCGGTCTCGCGGTAGATTTCGGCTACCTCGTCCGGCGCACCGTAGCTGCCGGCAACGTCGGCGATCACCTCGGCCTCGCTACGGCCGGGCTGCGCCGCCAGCTCCGAGCGCAGGTATTCCTCGGCGTCGTACAGCGCGTCCTGCACCATCGCCGGGTCGGCGCCTTCCAATGCCGCGCGCAGCTGCGCCAGGTACTGCGGGATGGTCGTGGGCAGGGCTCGGCCTGCCAGGCTCGGGTCGTTCATTGCGGTACCCCCTCCAACACGGAATCGACGGAATCGCGTGTGGCCTGCCAGGCCTGGCGCCATTGCGCCAGCACCTCGCGGCCACGTTCATTGATGCGGTAGTAGCGCCGCGGCGGCCCGCTGCTGGACGGCTCCACATGGCTTTCCAGCAGGCCGGCGCCCTCCAGATTGCGCAGCACCGGGTACAGCGCGCTCTGCTTGCCGCTCAGCACGCCCTCGCCCACCCGCTCCAGCTCCTTGGCAATGAGGTAGCCGTACAGCGGCTCTCCGGCCCGGGCCAGCACCGCCAGCAGGGCCAGCGACACCGTCCCGGCGCTGAGCTCCTTCTGGAACTTCTTCAGCTGGACATCGTCCTCGGACATGACCGGCCCTCCACTACGTTGAAGTCCACAGTAGTGCGAAGTTCGGTATAGCGAATGTGTCGTTAGTCACTCTGCCGGTTGGCGTGGCCGGGCCGCTCACGCAGAATCGAAGCCTCGTTCATGTTCCGGGGTTCCCATGCCGCACCACCGTCGCCTTGCCCTGACCGCCCTCGCCCTGTCCTGCCTGCTGCCCGTCCTGGCCAGCGCGGCCACGCCCTACCGCAGCCCGCAGCAGATCCTCGATGCCTCGGCGGCCAGCGACTGGCGCACCCCGGACCCGGCCAACCTGCTGTACATGGACCTGCCGGCCGGGCGGGTGATCATCGAGCTGGCGCCGCAGTTCGCTCCGCGCCATGTCGGCAACATCCAGACCTTTGCCCACGAGCACTTCTGGGACGGCACCAGCATCTACCGCTCGCAGGACAACTTCGTGGTGCAGTTCGGCGATGCCGACGCCGATGACGCCGCCAAGGCCAAGCCGTTCGGCAGCGCCGCGCGCAAGCTGCCGGCCGAATTCGAACGCGCCA
Organism: Stenotrophomonas sp. TWI1409; assembly: GCF_039673015.1. Lineage (NCBI taxonomy): Bacteria > Pseudomonadati > Pseudomonadota > Gammaproteobacteria > Lysobacterales > Lysobacteraceae > Stenotrophomonas > Stenotrophomonas sp. TWI1409. The sequence goes on along the minus strand of NZ_JBDJKU010000004.1, from coordinate 16,405 downwards.
GCGCCGGCCTGAAGGTCAGCGTGCTGCCGGATCGCGATGGCTGGGCCGCGCAGACCGGTTTCGTCGACGGCTTCCCGGTCGGCCAGGACCCGCAGGCCGGCAAGGCCTGGCTGGCGCATTGCTACGGCATGCTCGGCGCTGGCCGCAGCAACGAGGAAGACAGCAGCATCGGTGCCGAACTGTACGTGGTGACCGGCCAGTCGCCGCGCCAGCTGGACCGCAACATCACCCTGGTCGGCCGCGTGTTGAAGGGCATGGAACTGCTCAGTGCAACGCCGCGCGGCCCGGCGCCGATGGGTTTCTATGCCGACCCGAAGCTGCGCACGCCGATCGTGTCTATCCGCCGTGCCAGCGATGTGCCGGTGGCCGAGCGCACGCCGATCCAGGTACTGCGTACCGACTCGAAGACCTTCGCCGATACGGTGGAAGCGCGGCGGAATCGCGTGGATGATTTCTACAAGCGCCCGGCGGGGCATATCGATCTTTGCAATGTTCCGGTGCCGGTGAAGTAACGCCGTCGCGGGTTCTGCGCGTGGCGCGTGCTGAAGGTGCTTCATCGTTCATGGGCGTCACTTTTCTTTTCGCGCGAAAAGAAAAGTAACCAAAAGAAACGCGCCGCCAGGTCGCGAGCCGCCGTGCTTCGCACGCCGGTCCCCTGCGCTTCTCGGTGAATCAGGGGGCGGTGCCGAACTCGCTGCGCTCAGACATCGGCACCTCTTCGCCCCTGATTCCCCTGCGATGCTCGGCTCGCTCAAGGCGGACTGGAAGGTCAAGATCAACCGCAAAAGCATCCACGCATGGCGTGGATCTACTGGGTGCAGCTGTGGCCTTTGATCTGGGTCCGCCTTGAGCGAGCCGAGCACCGCAGGTCCGGCGAGGGCGAAGAGGCGCGGGTGTCTGAGCGCAGCGAGTTCCCGCGCCGTCCCTCGACGGGCCGAGGAGCGCAGGGCACCGATGCGCAGCATCGGCTCGTGACCGGCGGAACGTTTCTTTTGGTTACTTTTCTTTGCGTACAAAGAAAAGTAACGCCCATGAACAATGAAGCGCCTTCAGCACGCGCCACGTGCAAAACACCTCAACCCTTCTGACTCACCGCCACGCTACCCAGAATCAACGCACCGGCAATCAGCATCTGCAGCGTCACCGGCTCGCCCAGGAACAACCACGCGAAGGCCGCACCAAACAGCGGAATCAGGTAGGTCACCGTGGATGCACGCGACGGGCCGATACGGCCGATCAAACGATAGAACATCAGGAACGCCAGCCCAGTGCAGGCCACGCCCAGGGCAATCGCCGCGCCCCACGCCTTGGCCGGAATCGCCGCCTGCGGCCAGTGGCTGACCGCCATCGGCAGCATCCACAGCGAAGCGCAGGACAGCGTTGCCGCCGCAGCCGCAGCCGACGGCAACCCGGTCATGTGCCGCTTCACCAGGTTCACGCCCAGGCCGTACAGCAACGAAGCCGACGCACCGGCCAGCACCGCGGTGCCGATGCTCAGGCCGGAGACCTTGGCCGTGGCCAGCACCACCACGCCGGCGAAGCCGACCAGCAGCGCGCCCGCACGGCGCATGCCGATCTTCTCGCCGAAGAACAGGAACGCGATCAGCGCGGCGAACAGCACCGTCATCGCATTGCAGATCGCACCGATCGCGGCCGGCGCCTGCTCTGCGGCATAGGCGAACAGCACGAACGGCAGCGCCGAGTTGATCAGGCCGATCGGCGCCAGCCACAGCCAGCGCCGCGGCGGGAACTGTGCGCGGGCGCGCCACAGGAACGGCAGCAGCACCAGCGCGCCCAGCACCAGCCGCACCTCGACCAGCGCGAACGGGCCGAACGACGGCACTGCCACCCGCATGAACAGGAACGAGCAGCCCCAGATGGCGCCCAGCAGGGTCAATTCCAGCGGCGTGCGCCAGTCGCGCTCGGCCGCCTGTGGGACCGCATTCATGCCCTGCCTCCGTCCATCGTCTGTTCCTCGCCAAGGCAGAAAGGATCAGGCGCAGACGCCCGCCACACAAGCGCGTAGTATCGCTGCCAGCCACAAATATGGTTTGAGGCTGGACATGCAGCTACGCCCTTCCCTGCTCCCCGCACTGGCCGTGTTCGCGGTTGCAGCGCGCCACCAGAACTTCGCCCAGGCCGCCCAGGAGCTGCACCTGACCGCCAGCGCGGTCAGCCATCACGTGCGCCGCCTGGAGGAGGTGCTGGAGACCCGGCTGTTCCTGCGCCATGCCCGCGGCGTGCGCCTGACCGCCGAGGGCCGGCAGCTGGCCGACGCCGCCAGCGCCGCCTTCACCGATGTCGCGGCGGTCGCCCACCATCTGCACCCGGATGCGAACAGCGTGCCGTTGCGGATCACCACGCTGCGTTCACTGTCGTACTGCTGGCTGCTGCCGCGGTTGCCGCGTTTCACCCAGGCCCATCCGCACATCCGCATCGAGCTGCATACCGGCAGCGGCCTGGACCGCTACGACGACAACGGGCCGGAAGTCGGCATCCGCTACGGGCTGGGCCAATGGCCGGGCCTGCGTGCACAGCACCTGATGGATGACTACCTGTTCCCGGTGGCCTCGCCGGCGCTGGCCGGGGTCGAAACGCTGGTCGATCCGGCGCGCATCGCCGACCTGCCGCTGCTGACCGATCTGTCGCCGCAGGGCTGGCGTGACTGGTTCCGCCATGCCGGCGTGCGCCCACCCTCGCCACTGCCGCCGATGCATACCTTCGCCGACAGTACCGATGCGATGCGTGCCGCGGTGTACGGCATGGGCACTGTGCTGGCACGTACCCATATCGCGCAGCCCTACCTGCAGCGCTACGAGGTGGTACGCCTGCCTGGCCCGGCGCTGAAGGCGCGCTACGCGTATCACGTGGTGCATGCCGAAGGGCAACCGCCGAGCCACGCCGCGCGCCTGTTCATCGACTGGTTGCTGGAGCAGGCGCAGGACGAACGCACGCCGATTCCCGCATTGCCGGAAAGCCTGCTCGGGCGCCCGGCCACGCACGGCTGACTGCGCCCTCACCCGTTCTTTGCTTCACGCTGGCTAGGCTGCAGGCAACCCCACACCGTATCGACGCCATGGCCATGCTGCGACTGCGCATCACCGGAACCGAAGACGACGCCCGTGCCATCAGCGACCTGCTGCTCGGCCTGGACGGCATCGAACATGTCGAGGAAACCGACGACCTGATGCCGCACATGGACGACGACGATTCCAGTTCTGCCGGGCTGTCCGATGACATCGGCCCGGGCATCCACGAACTGGAGGTGGAAGTCGGCAACGAAAGCACCGCGCAGAAGGTGCGCGATGCGGTGCAGGAACTGGCGCTGGAGCTGGATGTGTTCGTCGAGTACGAGACCGACGAGGGCTGATGCCGGCTGGCTGCCGGCATCAACCTTGTCCTCAAAGGGTGGGCGGCAGCGTGCGACGGCGGCGACGCCACCACGCCCGCACCCCCCAGGCCGCGATCAACGCCAGCACCGCTACCGGCAACAACGCGGCGGCAGCGCGGATCAGGAACGCAACGCTGGTGCTGAGGATGCTGCCCGATTCGCTCAGCGCCTCACCGATCTCGCTGCGGCTGCGCTGGCCCGAGGTGGTATCGAAGTGCATCGTGACCAGCTGGGTATCGATGCGCCGGCGCTGCTGCGCAGAATCCTTGTTGGCCTGCTCGACGCCCGCTTCGATCTCCGACAGGCGCGTGGTGATCGCCATCAGGTCTTCGATCTTCAGGTCCTTGCGGTCCTGGTAGGACAGCAGCCGCGCATGTTCCTTCTCCAGCCGCGCCTTGGTCAGTGCGGTGTCTGCTACCTCCTGCGCCAGGTCCTCGGCGCGCGTATTGCGCGACTGCAGCGTGCCCCCCTCACCGGCCAGAGCAATCAACGGCTCGGTGCCCTTTGGCGCAATGCGCACCTTGACCTCGCCGCTGGGCTGCTCGCCACTGCGCTGGTCGACCTGCAGCACCGCGCAATCACCGAACTTCGCACTCTGGCAGGCCTGCGCCACCTGCTGGATGCGCACAGCGATCTGCGCCGCTTCCAGCTGGATCTGCACGTCATGCTCGTAGGCCAGGAACGCACCTTCCGGCGAAGCGACAGCAGCATCGGCAGCGGCCGCACCCGCCTCCTGCGCCCTCTCGCCGTTCTTGGCACAGGCCGCCAGCGCCAGCAGCAGCACCGGCATCGCCACCACACGCGTCCACGCGCGCAGCGGCGTCACAGTGCCGCTCCGTCGTAGGACATCACCGCCAGCGTGGCCAGGTCTACCTGCGGTACGCAGCGCACGTTCACCGCCACCATCGGCGTACCGGTGCGCGGGTCCACCGCTTCGCTGTAGGGGGCAACGCCGCACTCGCGGCAGTGGTGATGATCGATGTGGGCTTTGTTGAAGTGGTAGGTAGCCACGTCCGCGGGATTGGTGCTCAGCTGGAACGCCTCGCGCGGGGCAAACCACAGCAGGCTGCCGCGGCGACGGCACATCGAGCAGTTGCAGTCGATGACGTCGCTGATCGGCGCCTCGGCCTGTACGGTGAATGCGATCCTGCCGCAATGGCAGCTTCCCTGGTATTCCATGTCCTACGCTCCGCTGGAGGGTCCTTGTCAGTGCCCATGGTAATCCTATGGCACGGGGACAAAGCAGCCCCGGAGGCCTATGCTCGGGAATTGACCCCAGTACAGGAACGCCGATGCGCCCGCATCTTCTTGCCCTCGCCCTGGTCGCCGCCCTTGCCGGTTGCCAGCCGGCCGACGCCCCGACCAACGGTTCCACCCCGGCCGCCAACCAGCAGGCCGGTGACGCGGCGGTTGATGCCGCCTTCGCCGACCTGTCCAAGCGCGCCCTTGACACCTGGATGCAGCTCTCGCCGGTCAGCGCCACCCAGATCGGTGACCACCGCTACGACAGCGAACTGGATGACCTCAGTGCCGCCGGCCAGCAGAAGACCCTGGCCGCCTACAAGGCGCTGCTGGGCGAGCTGGACAAGATCGAGGTGGCCAAGCTCGGCCGCGAAAACCAGGTGGACGCGGCGATCCTGCGCAACCAGCTGCAGTCCGAGATCTGGAATGCCGAGGTCATGCAGTCCGGCAAGTGGGACCCGCAGCTGTACAACGGCGTGGCCGGCAGCGCGATCTACGGCCTGATGGCCCGTGAGTTCGCACCGCTGCCCGAGCGCCTGAAGTCGGCCACCGCGCGCATGGAGAAGCTGCCGGCGATCTTCGCCCAGGCCCGCGAGAACCTGGATCCGGCCCGCGTGCCGAAGATCCATGCCGAGACGGTGGCCAAGCAGAACAAGGGCATCCTCAGCATCGTCGATACCTTCATCACCCCGCACATCGGCGAACTGCCGCAGGCCGACCAGCAGCGCCTGCAGGCCGCCATCGATGGCCTGAAGAAGGCGGTGGACGAACAGCAGACCTGGCTGGACAAGACCCTGGTGCCGAACGCCAAGGGCGACTTCCGCATCGGTGCGGAAAAGTACGACCAGAAGCTGAAATTCGCGCTGAACTCGTCGCTGTCGCGCCAGGAGATCGGTGAGCGAGCACGCGCCGAACTCAAGCGCGTGCGCGAAGACATGTACGGCATCGCGCAGACCGTGCTGAAGGACAAGCCGGGCGCACCGGAGATGCCGGCACAGCCGACCGACGAGCAGCAGCAGAAGGCGATCGAGGCCGCGCTGGAGCTGGCCTACGCCGACAAGCCGGCACGCGACAAGGTCGTCGACGATGCCAAGGCCGCACTGGAGCAGTCCACCGCATTCGTGCGCGAGCACGATCTGATGACCCTGCCCGACGCGCCGGTGGACATCATCCTGATGCCGGAATTCCAGCGTGGCGTGGCCGTGGCCTACTGCGATTCGCCGGGCCCGCTGGACAAGAACCTGAAGACCTTCTACGCCGTGTCGCCGATTCCGGACGACTGGAACGACAAGCAGGTCGACTCGTTCCTGCGTGAGTACAACTCGCGCATGATCCACCTGCTGAGCATCCACGAAGGTACTCCGGGCCATTACCTGGAAGGCTGGCACTCGGCCAAGTTCCCCTCCACCCTGCGTGCGGTGCTGCGTTCGGGCCTGTTCGCCGAAGGCTGGGCGGTCTACACCGAGCGGATGATGCAGGAGCAGGGTTACCTCAACAACGACCCGCTGTTCCACCTGGTGCAGCTGAAGTTCTACCTGCGCACGATCTCCAACGCGATCCTCGACCAGGGCGTACACGTGGACAACTGGGATCGCGAGAAGGCGATGCACCTGATGACCCACGATGCCTTCCAGCAGGAAAGCGAAGCCTCGGGCAAGTGGGTGCGCGCGCAGCTGACCTCGGCACAGCTGCCGACCTACTTCGTCGGTGCGCAGGAACACTTCGACACCCGCAAGGCGATGCAGGACAAGCTGGGCGACAAGTTCAACCTCAAGGCCTATCACGACCAGATGCTGTCCTACGGCGCGCCGCCGGTGCGTTTCGCACGCCAGCTGATGCTGGACCAGCCGATCGAGTGATCGCGCAGGTGTGAGTTGGAAACGGAACGGCCCGGGGAAACCCGGGCCGTTTTCTGTTCGGCGTCCCGGGATGGACCCATCCACGCATGGCGTGGATCTACTACCCGCCTGCCAGTAGATCCACGCCATGCGTGGATGGCATTCAATTCACCGCGCGATGCAGCACGCGCTCGAACTGCACGTCACTGCATCCATTCTGCCCACACCCGGGAAGCGCGAGCTCCACCCGACCGGGTGGCTGTACATCGCTCAACGGCAGCGCATCTCGCAGTTGCGCGGTGGTCGGGTAGACGTAGGCCAGGCGGAAACGCACTTCGCCGGCCCCACGATCACGCCAGCGTTCAAACTGCAGCAGGCCGCCGATCGGTGTCTTCTCATACTGGCCCGGCAACGTGTAGTCCGTGATTCCCAGCGCCGCCAGCACGGAACCGATGTTGGAATCGTGGCCGACCAGCAGGCTCACCTTCGGTGACGCCGGATCTTCGAACAGCCCGTTTATTCTTGCCAAAAGCGGCGCAGCCACGTCACGCGCCACCTCGGGTGTTCCGAACAGGATGTCCTGGTAGCGGTTGCGGACCTGCGCCAGCGCCTGCCATTGGTCCTCCGTGTTCAATCGGCCCCAGCCTTCGCCGGGAATGCCACTTCCCTGGTAGTGCTCCATCAACAAGGCATCGACCAACCCGCTTGCCAGGGCCAGCGAACCGGAAGTACGCGGTTCTTTGCCCGGCTCTGCGCTGAAAATGGAATCGGCCGGCGTCAGGTGGCATTCGCTGCGGCCTGCGCATGCAGCCGACTGCGGGTAGCGGGTGATCGCCTCCACCGCCGCCAGCGCCGGTGCCAGATCCGATGCGGCCTGCGCCTGTTGCATCGCCGACAGCGCACGCTCGCGGAAGAGCGTGTCTCTGTTGTGGATCACCGGATTGAACAATGGATCCATCGTGCCCAGCGGCATGCGCTGTTCCACCGTCACGTGGCAGCCCGGGAAGGCACCTGCAACGAAGAACTGTGCGGTCGCCTGGGTGCGCTGCAGGCTGTTGGCGTGCGCGTGGAAGTCGCTCGGCTGCGGACAGCCCGTTGCCGGCATCAACTTTGCCTGCCGCAGCCATTGGCCGATGTAGCGGCCCATGTAGACCTCCAGCACGCCGCCCTTGGTGGTCAGCTCGCCGGCGCCTACGTCCCAGCTCGGCCAGCGCTCCGGAGTCGCATTGGCCAACGCACCCGATGCCACCACCGGTGCGCGCAGGTTGTGGCGGCTGAGAAGGATGACCTGCTCGAGGGCTTCGCCTTCCACTGATGGCGATGCAGCGGCTGCGGCAGTGGCGACCAGTGCCAGCACCAGCGCCAGCAGCAGGGGGCGTAGAGAACGAATCATGCGGGCCTCCGACCCCAGGGAATGCATCCACGCATGGCGTGGGTCTACTGGTCTGCAGCCACAAAACCACCGGTCTGCCGCGCCCACAAGCGCGCGTACAGGCCACCGGCCGTAATGAGCTCGGCATGGGTGCCGGTCTCGACAATGCGGCCCTGGTCCATCACCACCAGCCGGTCCATGCGTGCGATGGTCGACAGCCGGTGCGCGATCGCGATCACCGTCTTGCCGCCCATCAGCTGGTCCAGGCTGTCCTGGATCGCCGCTTCCACTTCCGAGTCCAGTGCCGAGGTCGCCTCATCCAGCACCAGGATCGGTGCGTCCTTCAGCAGCACGCGGGCGATGGCGATGCGCTGGCGCTGACCACCGGACAGCTTCACGCCGCGCTCGCCCACGTGCGCGTCGTAGCCACGCCGGCCCTGCCCGTCCACCAGCGTATCGATGAAGGCTGCGGCGCGCGCCTTGGCCACGGCGGCATGCAGCTGCTCGTCAGTGGCATCGGGGCGGCCATACAGCAGGTTGTCGCGGATCGAGCGATGCAGCAGCGAGGTGTCCTGGGTGACCACGCCGATCTGCTGGCGCAGGCTCTCCTGGGTGACATGGGCGATGTCCTGATCGTCGATCAGGATGCGGCCGCTTTCCAGGTCGTACAGGCGCAGCAGCACGTTGACCAGGGTCGACTTGCCGGCACCGGAAGGACCGACCAGGCCGATCTTCTCGCCCGGCTTCACCACCAGATCGAGGCCGGCAATCACACCGCCCTTCTTGCCGTAGTGGAAGTGGATGTCCTGGAAGTGCACGCCACCACGGGTCACCTGCAACGGCACTGCATCCTCGCGGTCCTGCACGGTCAGCGGCTGGGCGATGGTAGTGATGCCATCCTGCACCGTACCGATGTCCTCGAAGATGCCGTTGATGGTCCACATGATCCAGCCGGACATGTTGTGGATGCGGATCACCAGGCCGGTCGCCAGCGTGATCGCGCCAACAGTGATGTGGCCACCGTTCCACAGCCACAGCGCGAGCCCACAGGTACCGGCAATCAGGAAACCGTTGACGATGGCGATGGTCAGGTCCATGCCGGTGGTGATGCGGGTCTGCGCACGGTGCTTGACCGCCAGTTCCTGGATCGACTCGGCCACATAGGCCTGCTCGCGTCCGCCATGGGCGAACAGCTTCAACGTGGGAATGTTGGTGTAGCCATCAACGATGCGGCCCATCGCCTTGGAACGCGCTTCGGAGGCGATCCATGCGCGTTCCTTCGCGCGCGGAACGAAGTAGGCCAGGATCACTGCATAGGCCAGCAGCCACAGGATCAACGGCACCATCAGGCGCCAGTCGGCCTGCGCGAACAGGTACAGCGCGGTGCCGGTGTAGACCACGATGTACCAGAGCGAGTCGACCATCTGCACTGCCGATTCGCGCAGCGAGGTACCGGTCTGCATCACCCGGTTGGCCACGCTGCCGGCGAAGTCGTTCTGGAAGAAGTTCAGGCTCTGCCGCACCACGTAGTTGTGCATCAGCCAGCGCGAGCGGTTGCTCAGGCCAGGCACGATGGCCTGGTTGACCAGCAGGTTGTGCAGGCCGACCAGGATCGGCCGCGCGATGACCGTGATGAACAGCATCCAGCCCAGCTCATTGGCATGGCGCTTGAAGAAATCGCCCCCCGGCTGCTCGGCGACCATGTCGACGATGCGGCCCAGGTAATCGAACATTGCCACTTCCACCAGCGCCAGCAGCAGGCCGGCGATCAGGGTGGCCAGCAGCACCGGCCACACCGGGCGCAGGTAGTGCAGGTAGAACGGCACCACCTTGCGCGGCGGCATGCGCCCGTCCACGGGCGGGAACACCGGGATCAGGGATTCAAACCAACGGAACATCGCATTCCCTCGCCATCAATAGCCGGCGGAGTATCCCACGCCGCGTGTGTACGCCAGCCGATGATCGCCGCGGTTCCGGTAGTGCCGGACGCTGGCCGGCCCCCTCGCGACGCTTCCGGGGATCATCAGGTTGCAGGCCAGCGGCCGGCACTACCGATGGGATTCGTCAAACGGCAGCGCCGGGCCACGCCCGGCGACGTCATTTCACCGGGGCGAACAGCAGGTCCTGGAAATCGAAGCTGAAATCGGTCAGGTCGGAGATCGACTGCATGCGCACCTCGCGCACCTTGCCGTCCGGATCCAGGCTGAAGTTCACGAACGCGTCGGCGTTGAGCGAACGGTCGTCCCAGCGCACGATGAAGGTGTCGTGCTGCCAGTGCTCCAGCCGACCGCTCAGCTGTGCAGTCTTCATGAAGCGCAGGCGCAGGCCCTTGCCCTGGGCGCTGATCTGCATGTCGCCATACCAGCGGTCGCGGAACGTGCCGGTGTAGCCGGCCAGTGCCAGCGATGGCTTGCTGCCCTTGTCGCGCGCGTTCTGGTGCTTGGCCCAGGCCTCGTCGGCCTTGTCCTGGCCCTTGGCCACGGCCTTGGCATAGGCATCCACCCAGTCGTGCTTCTCGCCGCCCAGATAGGCATCAAGCACGCTCAGGGTGATCGCGTTGAACGCCGCGCCCACTTCCTGGTTGGTCAGCACCACCACGCCCAGCTTCTCGCCCGGCACCAGGGTCAGCCGCGAAACCATGCCCGGCCAGCCACCGGTGTGCCAGACCAGCTTCCGGCCACGGTAGTCGCTCAGGCTCCAGCCTTCGCCGTAGCCGGCAAAGTTGGCCCGCGCCGGCGCCAGCTCCGGCACGCTCGGCGCCGGAATCGACTGCGGCGTGATCATCCGCCACATCTGCTGCTGGCTCTTGTCGCTGAACAGCGCGGTGCCATCGGCCAGCTTGCCTTCGTCCAGCTGCACCTGCATCCAGCGCGCCATGTCGTGCGCACTGGAATAGATGCCACCGGCGCCGGCATTGTTCGACCAGGTCAGCGGTGCAACGGTACGCAGGTCCTTGAAATCGTACTTGGCGTGGCCGACCGCGGCCTTGTCGCCCGGCTTCAGGTGATCGGCGTTGTAGCGTGTGCCGGCCATGCCCACCTTGTCGAAGATGCGGGTCTGCAGGAACTGCTGGTAGCTCATGCCGGAGACATGCTCGATCACCTGCTGGGCAACCGCGTACAGGATGTTGTCGTACGCATAGCTCTCGCGGAAACCGCCCTTCAGCGGCACCTTGCCCAGCCGCTCCACCACTTCGGCATTGCTGTAGGAGGTGGTCGGCCAGAACAGCAGGTCACCTGCGCCCAGGCTCAGCCCGCTGCGATGCGAAAGCAGGTCGCGGATCGTCATCTGCCCGGTCACGAACGGATCGGACATGCGGAACGACGGCAGGTGGTCGATCACCTTGTCGTCCATCTTCAGTTTGCCGTCCTCGGCCAGCAGGTTCAGCGAGGTGGCGGTGAACGCCTTGGTGTTGGAAGCAATGGCGAACAGCGTATCGGCCTGCACCGGTTCCGGCTTGCCCTGCTCGCGCACGCCCCAGCCGCGTTCCAGCACCACCTCGCCATCCTTGACCACGGCCACGGCAATGCCGGGCACGTCGAACTGCGCGCGCACGCGCTCGACGGTCGCATCCAGGTCCTGCAGCTGCGCCGGGGTGGCAGCACTCGCCATGGTCGTGCACGCCAGCAGCACGGCTCCTCCAATCCAGGGTTTCATCCAGCACGATCTCCGAACAGGGGTGGCGGCCATGTGCAGGCCGTCACCGGGGTTTCGCGCGATGGTAACGGTCTGCGGCGCACCCTGCCCTGTGCCATAGGAGGGGTGTCATGGGCGGGAACGGCCAACCGAGCAACGGGTCGACCATCATTCCGTGCCTGCGCTACCGCGACGCGCAGGCCGCCATCGAGTGGTTGCAACGCGCCTTCGGTTTTCACGTCCAGGCGGTGTATGCCGACGGCGATACGGTGTTCCATGCGCAGCTGACATACGGCAACGGCATGATCATGCTCGGCTCGAGCAGCAGTAGCGGCGAATGGTCCAAGCTGGCGGTGATGCCGGACGAGGTCGGCGGCCGCCAGACGCAGAGCGCCTGCGTGATCGTCACCGATGCCGATGCGCACTATGCGCGGGCCAAGGCTGCCGGTGCCCGCATCGTCATCGACATTGCCGACCAGGACTACGGTGGCCGTGGCTACGCCTGTGCCGACCCGGAAGGTTACATGTGGTGGTTCGGCAGCTACGATCCGTGGCGCGCGGACCACGGCCAGTGATGGCCGCAACGACGCAGGCCGCGATCCGCTGCGGTATCGGTGGCTGGGTGTTTCCCGAATGGCGCGGTGGCATGTTCTATCCGCCGGGCCTGCCGCAACGCGAGGAACTGGCCCATGCCAGCCGCGCGCTGCGCTGCATCGAGATCAACGGCACCTTCTACCGCACGCCCACTGCCGCCCAGTGCGCGCAATGGGCGGCGCAGACGCCGGACGGCTTCCGTTTTTCGATGAAGGCGCCACGCTACCTGGTGCAGCGCCGCGACCTGTCCAGCACTGTGGAGGCTGCAACGCCGTTCCTGCAGGCGGCGCTCGCGCTGGGTGACCGGCTCGGCCCCTTGCTGTGGCAGTTCGACCCACGCCATCCGGCCGATGCCGAAGCGCTGGACGCACTGATGGCACAGCTGCCGAAGCAGTTGGACGGCGTGCCGCTGCAGCATGCGCTGGAGGTCCGCAACGCCGAGGCACATGGCCCGGCACTGGTCGCCGCCGCGCGCCGCCATGGCGTGGCGCTGGTGATCGAGGACAGCGACGAGGCGCCACTACACGGCGATGTCAGTGCCGGCTTCGTCTACGCCAGGATCAAGCGCAGCCAGGCCCGCTTGAACGAGGGCCTGCCGGCACCCGTGCAGCAGCGCTGGGCGGAGCGCGCAGGACGCTGGTCACGCGGCGAGCCGGTAGCCGACCTGCCCTGCCTCGCCGGGCAGGCACCGTCAGAGCCGCGCGAGGTCTACCTGCTGTGCATCGGCGCCGCCAAAGCGCGCAATCCTGCGGCGGCGATGGCGCTACAGCGGCACGTGGACGGCGGCGCATAGCACGACCGATGCGCGACGGGCGCCGCCTTGCCTCACAATAGGCGGATGAGCACACCCGACACCCGCAAAGCGCTGTGGCAGATCCACTTCTGTGTCCTGCTGTGGGGCGTCACTGCCATCCTCGGCAAGCTGATCACTCTGCCCGCGCTGCCGCTGGTCTGGTGGCGCATGCTGCTGGTGACAGCGATGCTGGCCCTGCTGCCGCGGGTCTGGCGCGGATTGCGCACCCTGCCACTGCGCCTGGTGGCGGGCTACGCCGGCATCGGCGCGCTGGTCGCCCTGCACTGGCTGACGTTCTACGGCGCGGTGAAGCTGGCCAACGCCTCGGTGGCCGCCACCTGCATCGCGCTGGCGCCGGTATTCACCTCGATCATCGAACCGTGGGTAGCCAAGCGACCGTTCCAGCTGCGTGAACTCGCCTTCGGCCTGGCCGTGCTGCCGGGTGTTGCACTGGTGGTCGGTGGCGTGCCCGATGGCATGCGCCTGGGTGTGTTGATCGGCGCGATATCGGCGCTGCTGGTGGCGGTGTTCGGCTCGCTCAACAAGCGCATGGTCAGCCACGCCGATCCGCTTACAGTCACCGCACTGGAGCTGGGCGCCGGCACCCTCACCCTGACCCTGCTGGCACCGCTGATGCCCTACCTGCTGCCGGCGCTGGCCAGCCCACTATGGGTGGTTCCGGACCTGCACGACGGCATCCTGCTACTGGTACTGGCCGGGTTCTGCACGCTGCTGCCGTTCGCCCTGGCCTTGGTCGCGCTACGCCACCTGAGCGCCTACACCGTGCAGCTGGTGACCAACCTGGAACCGGTCTACGCGGTGGTGCTGGCAGTGGTGCTGCTGCGCGAGCAGCACGAGGTCACGCCGTGGTTCTACCTGGGCGTGGCGATCATCGTCGGCGCGGTGTTCCTGCATCCGTTGTTGAACCGCCGCAAGCCGGTGCAGCACCCGGAGATTCTCGGTACGTCGGAAGCACGCAACATCGCCGATTGAGCATATCCGCGCAGGGTGCGAATCGCCTTGTCAGCGCTGCGGCCAGTGCCATGCCGGGGCATCCAGCAAGCCCTGCCCGCTCAACAGCGTGCGCCCCTGTTCCTTGTGCAGATGCAGCGAATGACAGCCGGGCGCCTGCTCCAGTGCTGCGATCAGTCGGCTGGCGTGTGAGACCACCCACACCTGGCTGCGCGCACTGGCCGCGATGATCAGCCGCGCCAGCGCCGGCAGCAGGTCCGGATGCAGGCTGGTCTCCGGTTCGTTGAGCACCAGCAGCGGCGGCGGGCGCGGCGTGTGCAGTGCCGCGGCCAGCAGCAGGAAGCGCAGCGTGCCGTCGGACAGCTCGGCCATCGACAACGGCCGCAGCAGCCCCGGCTGGTGGAAGCGCAGGGCCAGCCGGCCATCCAGTTCCTCGAACCCCACCGTGGCGCCCGGGAACGCATCCTCCACGCTGCGCGCCAGTGCGCCCGGATCACCGATCTCGAGGATGGTCACCCAGGCCGCCGCCAGATCGCGACCGTCGTGATGCAGCACCGGCGTGCGCGTGGCCATCGCCGGTTGCCGTGCCGGGGCATCGGCGTCGCTGCGGAAATGGTCGTAGAAGCGCCAGCGACGGATGTACTCGCGCAGGGCGATGGTTTCCGGCATGCGCTGCGGATCGCCAACCTGGGTGAACAGACTGTCGAACAGCGACAACCGGTCATCGACCAGATCCCAACCGCGCGCATGGCGTTGCCGCACCATTGCCCCACGTCGGTCGACCAGCAGGTTGGCGCTGCGCAGGAACGGCCCGGCCCAGATCGCCTCGGCCTTGATCTGCGGGTCCAGTGCGAAGGCCGAACGGCTGGGCGGTGGGTAGCCCAGGTCAATGGCATAGCCGAACTCGTCGGTGGTGAAGCCCAGCTTCAATCCCACCGATTCCTGACGTGGGCCGCCCTGCAAGGGGATTTCGCCGGCAGCAACCCGACGGTCCATTTTTTCCGGCCCCGCCCACAGCGCCGAACCGAGCCCACCTTCGCGGGCCAGAACCGCCGCGACGCCGCCCTGCGCGGTCTCTGCCAGCAGGCGCAGCGCGCGGTACAGGCTGGACTTGCCACTGCCATTGTCGCCGGTCACCACATTCAACTGCTGCAGCGGCAGTATCAGCCCGTGCAGCGAGCGATAGTGGGCGATGGCCAGGGTCTGCAGCATGGTTGTGTCCGTGGGAACAGGAACGGCATATTCGCCGGGCGCAATCGCACAGGCCGCGACACGGCGTTACCTCATCTGCAAAAGCATCCCCGCATGGCGTGGATCTACTGCATGCAGGGCTCAGCCCGCCCGTTCCACCCGGTTGCGACCATTGCCCTTGGCCCGGTACAGCGCCTTGTCGGCGCGCGCCAGCATGTCATCCACGCTTTCACCTGGCTGGTGCTGGGCAACACCGATGCTGATCGTGACCGGGAATCCAAGCGGCAGGTCAGCCACGGCCAGGCGCAGGAACTCGCATTGCAGTTCGGCCGTGTGCAGGTCGGTGCCCGGCATTACCGCCACGAACTCCTCGCCGCCGTAGCGCGCAGCCATGCCGCGGCCGGCGAAGTGCGAGCGCAGCAGCACGCCCAGCTCGGCCAGCACCCGGTCGCCTGTAGCGTGGCCCTGGAAATCATTGATGTGCTTGAAATGATCGATGTCGAGCAACGCAACGCAGGCGACGCCCGGTTGCCCATCGATCTCCACCACCGCCTCTTCCAGTGCCGCCGCCATTGCGCGGCGGTTGGGCAGGCCGGTCAGCGCATCGGTGCGGCTCTGCTCGGCCAGGTCGGCATTCTGCGCCAGCAGCACGTCCTGGTACTCCGCCAACAGGCGCTCGTAGTCATCGCGCTCCAGCATGTGCTTCTGGATGTCGAGCGCGAAACGGCGCAGCTCCATCACCAGCATCACCTGCCGTGACAGCGCGGCCAGTGCCTCGGCCTTGTCGCTGGGCAGGCGCTGCGGATGTGCATCGAACACGCACAGCGTGCCCAGTGGCAGGCCATCGGAACTGATCAGTGGCGCACCGGCGTAGAAGCGGATGTGCGGGTCGCCGGTCACCACCGGGTTGTCATGGAAGCGGATGTCCTGCAACGCGTCCTCGACCACCATGATTTCCTGTGGCTGCAGGATGGCGTGGCCACACATCGATTCGCTGCGCAGGTTTTCCGCCGCGTCGATGCCCTGGATCGACTTGAACCACTGCCGTTCGACGTCGATCAGGGTCACCGCCGCCATCGAGGTACCGCAGACCGCCTTGGCGATCGCGACCAGGTCGTCGAAGGATTTCTCACGCTGCGAATCCAGGATCCGGTAGCGGTACAGCGCCTCGAGCCGAAGGGCTTCGTTGGCAGGCTTGTCGGGCTTGATCATGCAGCGTCACATTCCGGCAGGTCACTGCGGAGTCTAGCTGATGCCGGTGCGCAATCCGCACAACGGGGAGTGCCGGGCGCGGGGCCGCAAACCCCCCGCCAAAGAATCCAGGGGCAGCCCGCCCCCGGCCGGCCCAACCCCCCGGTACCACGACCCCGGCATAG